>CALELH010000794.1 GCA_937902595.1 uncultured Myxococcales bacterium | reverse complement strand
GTTCGACCTTGAGAATCAGCTCTGTTCACCTTTTGAACACGGGCCAACGCTCGGGTCTTAAGCGCTCAACTTATGACGTATGCACTGAGGAGACGACACCGACGAGGCCGCTGAGTTTTCTAGCTTTCACTACGCTTCTTTCGCTCTATCCTGCGTTGAACACACAGGCCTCGCCAGCGGAGTTCGGCAGCACAGAATATCTGGCGGACATGGATACTCAGGCGAAGGCAAACTCCTGTGGTTACACCTTGGGTGTCGGCGGCCATGGCTCAGTCTGGGGCGGCCACTGCACCTGGGCGGCCATGACCCTCGAGTCGGGGTCCGGCCTAAACATCCGGCCATTCTCGCGGTTCAACGTAGGTCGATTGGCAGACGCATCCGAGGGCCTCTTCGATCCCGTATGGTACAACGGCGTGCACTTCATCTGGCGCCTCCCTCTGCACGCCGGACTCGTCCGTATTTACATGGGAGGCGGCCCCTGGGTCGGCTACCGAACAAGCCCGGATATGTCAGGAGCCAAGTGCTACCTGCCCCATAAGCCTTGCGACAATATGGATAAGACCGTCGCGATTACCGGCGGCGGTTTCTCGGGGCTCGAGTTCTTCTTTAGAGGAAGAAGCTACTTCCTGGAGGTCGGCGCTCAGGGCGCCGCAAACCCCAATAAGATGGACGGCGGGATATATTTCAACGCCGGCAGCAACTTCTTCTTTGACCGCTAAGCCAGACGCTCAGACATCGACTGAACTTTCAAAACTCCTAACCCAAAGGTGGTTAAGACCATGACAGACACAACCAACACTCAGAAGGCCTTCTTCACCCACCTCCAGCCGGGCATCCGAAAAGGCAATCTAGCGACATTCTATTTCATCGCCTTCGTGACGATCTGCTTGGCGTCGCTCATCAACATGCTGCAACCCTTCATGTTGACGGAGTTTCTCGGGCTCCCGACCGATAAGCACGGCGTCCCTACCGGTCAACTGGCCTTCGCCGGTGAGCTTGTGATGATCGCGGTGGTTGGTCTCTTTGGTATCCTCTCGGATCGAACGGGCCGTCGCTTCATCTATGGTTTTGGTCTGCTCGTCATGGGGATCGGCTTTGCCATTACCCCCTTCAGTAACAGCATCGAGGTTTTGATCGCGACCCGCTGTATTTACGCGATCGGTGTGGCCGCAGCCACGGCGATGCTCGCCATCGTTGTCGCTGACTACGTGGTCGACGAAGACCGAGGAAAAGCCACGGGCATCATGGGTTTTATGAACGGCCTGGGCGCCATGGTCAGCGCCATGGTGCTCATGAAGGTCCCAGCTTGGCTCACCCGAAGCGGCATCGAGCCCACCACAGCTGGTTGGTACACCTACGTCGGTGTCGCCATCTTCGCGGTTGTATCAGCCGTAATCGCCTGGACGCTGCTCTCGGGCCTCCGTCCAACGAAGGCCGCAGACGCCGAAGAGAAGAAGCTGTCCTTTGTTGAGGGCGCCAAGGTAGGCGTAGAGGCCGCCAAGGACCCCGGCATCGCCCTGTCCTACGCCGCTTCGTTCGTCGCTCGCCCCGACCTCGCTATCGTCGCCCTCTTCATCCCCCTCTGGGTGAGTAAGTATGGGCAGGAAGCGCTCAACCTGACCGTCGGCGAGGCCCTCGCTAAGGCAGGCGTCGTCCTGGCGTGCTGCTTCGGCGCCTCACTGCTCTTCGCACCCGTCATCGGGATCATCACCGACCGAATCAATCGCGTCGGCGCGGTGTCTCTGGCGCTGTTCATCAACACGGTCGGGTACGGCCTCACCTACTTCGTCACCAACCCCACCGGTGGACTAATGATGGGCGTTATGGTCATCATCGGGATGGGTCAGGTCAGCGGCGTCATCACCAGTCAGGTCCTCATACAGCAGCAGGCGCCGGCAGCAAGCCGTGGCTCCATCATCGGGCTCTTTGGTCTGACGGGAGCCGTAGGCATCCTCTTTTGCTCCTATCTCGGTGGGATGCTCTTCGACAGCGTCGGCCCTGCCGGGCCCTTCGTCCTGCTCGCCGCGCTCAATGGCGTAGTCGCCATCTGGGGCCTCGCGGTGATGAAGCGGGTAAAGCCGCCCGTCACTGAGAACACCCCGGTCCCAGTGACAGCCCCCGAGGTCACGGATAAGTCCAGGTCCGCAGCCTAAGGTCACACATACGGGGCTTGCCCCTCCAGAGTGGAGCGTTGACGCCATGTCAGAGAAGACCCTCTTCGACAAGGTCTGGGATACCCACGTCGTCAGAAGAAATGGCGACGGCACGGATCTCATCTACATCGACCGTCACCTTGTGCACGAGGTCACCAGCCCCCAGGCTTTCGAGAGCCTGAGTGGAAAGGGTCGGCCTGTGCGGCGACCCGATCTGACCTTGGCGGTGCCGGACCACAACGTGCCCACCACCGAGGACCGACTGGTCCATATCGAAAACGACGCCTCACGAATACAGCTCGACGCGCTTCAGAAGAATGTGGCCGACTTCGAGGTCCCATACTTTGAGCTGGATGACCCTCGACAAGGGATCGTTCATGTCGTCGGGCCGGAGCAAGGTTTCACACTGCCTGGTATGACTATCGTGTGTGGCGATTCACACACCGCAACCCACGGCGCCTTTGGATCCATCGCCTTCGGTATCGGGACATCCCAGGTAGAGCACGTCCTGGCGACCCAAACCCTAAGCTTGCGTCGGCCAAAGACAATGAGGATTCATCTGGAAGGCGCCCTACCATCGGGGGTCACCGCGAAGGACCTCGTGATGGCTGTGATCGGTGCCATCGGGACCGCCGGTGGTACAGGCCACATCATCGAGTACAGCGGTGACGCCATCACAAGCCTCTCCATGGAGGCGCGGATGACCGTCTGCAACATGAGCATCGAAGCGGGCGCTCGCGGGGGAATGATCGCCCCAGACGAGACCACCTTCTCCTATCTCGAAGGCCGACCCATGGCCCCTCAGGGCGCCCAATGGGAGTCCGCCAAAGCGTATTGGCGAACGCTCTACAGCGAAGCAGAGGCCCAGTTCGATCGCGAGGTCACCATCGACATCAGCGCCCTGGCACCACAGGTCACCTGGGGCACCAGCCCTCAGCAGGTCATCGGCATCGATGACGTAGTGCCTAACCCAGAAGACATCGTTGACCCATTGTCCCGCGCCACCATGATACGAGCACTAGACTACATGGGCCTCGAAGCTGGCGTTCGACTCACCGACGTGGAGATACAGCACGTCTTCCTCGGGTCTTGTACCAACGGACGCATCGAGGACCTTCGCCTAGCAGCGAAGATCACGAAGGGACAAAAGGTAAAGAATGGAGTCCGCGCCCTGGTCGTGCCGGGCTCGGGATTGGTGAAGCAGCAAGCCGAAGCCGAGGGGCTGCATCACATCTTTGAGGCGTCCGGATGGGAGTGGCGAGAGTCCGGATGCTCCATGTGTGTCGCGCTCAACCCAGACAAGGTACCCACCGGAGAGCGCTGTGCGTCGACCTCTAATCGCAACTTCGAAGGCCGCCAGGGTCCAGGCGCCAGAACACATTTGGTTGGCGCCTCCACCGCGGCCATGGCGGCGATCACAGGACGGTTCGTAGATATCCGCGACCACGAAGAGAGGGAGCTATCACGATGACACCCTTTACCCACATGCGCGCAGTTGCGGCGCCGCTCCCAACGAACAACGTGGACACAGACGTCATCTTTCCGGGGCGCTTCTTGTCGACGATAAAGCGCCGCGGGCTGTCACCGCTCCTTTTCCATGGTTTGCGGTATACAGAGAGCGGCGATGAGCGTCCCGACTTCGTTCTCAATCAATCCCATTACCGTGGAGCGGGGATCCTCATCACCGGCGAGAATTTTGGGTGTGGCTCGAGCCGGGAGCATGCGCCGTGGGCCCTGCTGGACTTCGGCATCCGCTGTATCATCTCGACGAGCTTCGCCGACATCTTCAGCGGCAATTGCGTAAAGAACGGGATCCTCTGCATAACGACGGATCACCAGACACTTCAGACCCTCATGGAAGACGCTGAACGAGCCCTCGCCCTCGAGGTAAATCTCGAGACGCAGGTCATCACGCGGACCAACGGAGACGTCATCACCTTCTCGGTGTCCCCTGAGGCAAGAGCGAAGCTCCTCTCGGGAGCGGACGAGGTCGATGAGACGATGCTGCATGAAGCAGACATCGCTGCCTTTGAAGAGATGCGGCGGGACCGGTTTCCCTGGCTCTGAGCCGGCCCGACGCCGACGAAGGCGGCTCTGGCTCTATTGCGGTGCAAGGATGAGCCGCACCCAGCGGAGCGCCTCAGCCGGCGCAAGCAGCTTACAGTAAACGACGTTACGGTAGGCCTCGGGTATGCGCTCGTCCTCGGGCACATCGGCCTGGTCTCCCACCTTGAGGGATGAAGAGCGTATGGCGTAGGCTCGCTCACCTTCAGTCGACAAGTCCTCGATCAGGAGACTACCATCACCAAGCCACTCCAGCCCCGTCTCAAACTCCTCGTCCTCGAGATAGCTGAACTGAATTTGTAAGCCTTCGAGTTGCGCTCGCTCAGTGCCCGAGAGTTGCTGACTAGCCCAAACCATGACGGCGGCGTTGACGTCGGCGCAGGTCCCCTGCTCTACCGCTGGAATGACCCCCATCTGCTCTGCGATGACCATCTGGCTCTTGAGCTTACACCAAACCTCTCTCGGCATAATCGGTGGCGCGTCGAGGCGCTCTGCGTTCCCCTGGTCTCGCACATAGGCGCTGAGCTTCAGGGGGATCTCGACGCTCTGGTCTAAGCTCGGCTTACTCCGTGCATACTCTTCGATTACGTCGTAGGTGATCACCTCAACATCGGAGTCCATGATCGGGTCAGAGAGACCCGCGATGATCCGCTGGGCCTCCTCACACCAAGCGGTGGTAGGCGCCGACTGAAACGCTGGGTCTGCCCCGACAGGCTCCGAGAGCTCGGTCGAGCGAATGAAGTACGCCGTGGCGCCGACGATCTGTTGGTGCTGCACCTCGATGGGGAGGTCAGCTTCATTATCTCCGTCTTGGTCTCCGTACATGCCAAACTGGGCATGATTACCACCCCTGATCTCCACATACTGAGTGTCGGGAGGCAGATACATTTTGCCGTCTTCGACCTCCTCCACCGTCGCCACGCCATCGGAGTTGCCGTAGATCGACATGACCACCTCAGCCGTCTCACTGAGATCGTCACCGCCTCCAGCGTAGGCAGCCCAGAGCACAAGTCCATTCATCACCCCTGGATTCTCCTTAGCGAAGTGAGCGGTCATGGCCCCACCCATGGAGTGACCGCCGAGATACCAGGACCCTACGGAAGGCCGGGCCTCCATCATCGCAGTAGCCCGGTCCCAACCGTTGAGTGCAAAGAGCCCGGGCATAGGCACGATCACGGTCAGGATCCCCTGCCGTGCGAGGCGATACGCCAGCGGGGCATACGCGCGGGGATCAACTTGGGCGCCGGGGTACACAATGAAACCAGTCGTGACCTCGACATCGACAGGCCGAAACTCGATTCCGCTCACCGACTCTACGAGGACGTCCAGGCAGGCGTCATCCGTACACTCTGGAGTCACGGTCACATCTGGGGTCGAGACCATATACTCGAGGGCATCCTCAAGGGGGGTGGTCATCATGGGAGGAGGGCTGTCCCCGCCCCCAATGTCTTGCCACGTCCCGTTCAGAAACTCCCCACAGAGACGACCGGTCACCGCAGACTCTCCCCCATAGAACCAAATCTTGAAGAACAGGCCCTGCTCATCAACGTTTGAGGTGCAGATCCCGATGGCGTCCCCATCGACACATGGATCCTCACTGACCGTCCCTGCGACCCCAGTGAAGACGGCCCCGCACTCCTCATCTACTCGCGACTTGGCCCACCCGCCAAAATAGCCCCGGCACTCATTGACCTTCGAGAATGGGTTCTCGTATCTACAGGCGTAGACCGTGCCATCGCCGAGAGGGGCAATCTCTGCTTCCTCCGTGCTATCGCAACCAAAGAGCATGGCGACCAAGAGAAGCGCGAGGGCCGTAGTGGCGCGTTGAATTGACGTAGACATACAAAGCCTCAACATGTGTAATTAACTCTCAAGCGGCGTCGAAAACTGGGACCTAGACCGAATGACTGAACAAGCCAGCCTACTCGCTGCGTCGCGATGGCTCCTTGAGTCGCCAGGCTCCGGATGGACCCGAATCGAATACGGTGAATATGAGTACGAGCGGGCCCCGAGCGGCCGCAGCGACTTCAGCCCGACCGGCGTCATCGAGCGATACGCTGTTTGGCGTAAGCCGGGGTCAGCCGAGACGATTACGCGGGCATTTAGGGATGCGTTAAGCACGTCGACCGGAGTGCAAATCCGCGTCCTATGCGCGTTCAGCCCTAATCGAAAAAGCGAACTCGAGTTCGCCCTGTACAGGAGGAGCGATGACCACCGAACGATGGTCGAATATCGGCTCGAACCTGGCGTGCTTCTCTGGCGGCGGACATTGGACGGGTCCCAGTGGGAGCGCTTGGATCTCGCTGGCGATCGGGACGCCGCGCTCATGCTCCCGCTCATGCGGAACTTCCTAGGCCCTACGATCCGTGAGGTCTGCGCTCGAAGATCTGGGCGAGCCGACGTCATCGTCCCAGAGCTCAACGATCCCTGGGCCCCGACGGTGTTCACCCCGACGGTGACCCCGCGGTCGGCGCGCTTGATATCGGATGAGGCTCTCTCCATCGCTCTGGCTGAGCGCACTTGGAGCTGCGAAGCCTACCAATTTCTTGGTGGGCCCTACGACTCGAACTCGACGTTCTGGATCTGCGAAGACAGTCAGCGGCTGATCCGCTACATATTCGAAGCCCAGAGCGGTGAGCGCTGGTCAGCAGAGTTAGTGCGCTTAGATTCCTCCCAAACCTGAGTTCATTAAGCGGGCGCGAAGATGGTCTGCTCTCTGCCCTGAACAATCGTCTTCGCGACCTCTAGTCGACCTCGCTCCGCAGGGAACGCCTGAACCAACCCCATGGCGAGGTCACGCAGGGCGCGGGCGATAGGCCTATCGTTCGTCGTGTTTCCGGTCCCACACGCCTTGAGCGCGGTCTGAGCCACCCGAAAGGCCGCCTCACTCACCTCGCCCTTGCAGAGCCGCCACTGCATGACGACCTCCCGCTTCTCGAGGAGGGGTGGCTCACAGGTCTCAAGCTCAAGCTGTCGTCTTAGCCAGAGATACCCGGTCTCAAGATCCGTAGCCATGTCGCCGATGAGCTGCTGATGTAACGGGCTCATCGATAGACTCTCGCCGGTGTCCTTGAACTTAGCCTTGTTCAAGAAGTCTAGAGCGAAATCGAAGACCGACTGAGCGGCGCCTAAGTAACATGCGGTGCCGGCCAACTGATTTCCGACCATGTTGCCGCGGCTGAGGTCCATCATCTTTAGGAAGGCCCCTGGGACCACCAAGCTGTCTTCATCCGGCACGAAGACGTCCTTGAGGATGATCCCGTGTGTCGCCG
>CALELH010000793.1 GCA_937902595.1 uncultured Myxococcales bacterium | reverse complement strand
TGTAGTAGGACCCGCTCTCTCCTGACTTGGTCGATGAACCCCTGCCTCTCAGCGACGCAGCGCAAAGCTCTCCTCGCGAGGGCAATGGATGGTGAAGACACAGGATAAGGGAGCCCAAACCGCCGCAGACGCTCGATACATGCCTCAGGCCCCATCGCGTATCCCAACCGGATGCCGGCCAGCCCCAGCGCCTTAGACAGCGTCCGCAACACCACGGCATTAGGTAACTCCAACGCCACGGAGGTCAGATCTTCATC
The DNA here is from genome assembly GCA_937902595.1 of uncultured Myxococcales bacterium. Taxonomy (GTDB): domain Bacteria; phylum Myxococcota_A; class Bradymonadia; order UBA7976; family UBA1532; genus UBA1532. Next base: position 2,591 of record CALELH010000793.1, on the reverse strand, counting down.
GGCGAACTCGGCGTAGGCACAGTCAACCAAGATGATCGCCTTGGGCGCGGCCGCGCTGATGCGCCTCAGGTCGTCTCCGGTGGCGAAGCCCCCGGTCGGGTTGTTCGGACTGACGACGGCGATCACCCCTGTGTCCTCGTCGATCTCGGCCAGGACCGAGTCCAAAGGATATCTGGGCTCTCCCCACGGGATTGGGACGATGTCCGCGTCACTCCACTGCGCGAACCGAGGGATCATCTCGAAGGTGGGCACTGGTAAGAGCAAACGCCTCCGCTCGGTGAGGTAGGCTCGACAGATCCTCATAAGGCCGTCATCAGCTCCCGCCGTCACGCACACCTGGGCCGGCGGAAGACCATAACCTCGAGCGATGTCTCCCTCGAGTTCGTCAGCGCGGGGATAGCTCTTAAGATCCGCGGCGCTCACCTCCGCGAGGGTAGACATCACCTCCACAGATGGTGGCTTACCCTCATTAGAGTCTAGCTGGAGATCCGTCGGGGCGAGGGACCGCGGTACTGTGTATGCGACCCTCAGCGCCGCGGTGTCCAATCTCTGAATCTGCGCGTTCATGCTCACCCCCCTTTAAGCGACGATCTGGTCGATGCGGCTGACGACGATGTCCGTCGCTCCGATGCTCTTTAGCTTCGGAACTAAGGTGGCCAATCTAGTCTTGGGTACCGCCGCCTTCACCGCGACGCCCGCTCCAGACTGAAGCTGAGCGACCGTAGGCCGTCGCATGGCGGGGAGAAATGACAGGGTCTCATCGACGGCTCCGTTCTCCATGTTCAACTCGAGCATCCCTCGCTGGCGGGCATCCAAGACGGACCTCAACAGCAGCGCAAAGGCCTCTATCCGACCGCGAAGTCCCGGGTCGTCCATGGCGCGAACCGAGGCGTAAAGTCGAGTAGATGACCGCATGAGTTCCTCAACGATCTGGAGCCGATTTGCTCGGAGCGTGGACCCCGTCGCGGTGTTATCGACGATGCAATCAGCGTCCTCAGGTGGCAGCACCTCAGTGGCTCCCCAGCTCCTCAAGAAGCGACCCTCAAGGTTACGCTCCTGAATCCAACTCTGGGTTATACGCGCATACTCGGAGGCGACGACGAGCGGTCGATCGGGCAACGCGCCATCGACCAGGAGAGACTCTGGCGCCGCAGCGACGACGCTGACTGGGTCAAGACCGGTGTCCAGCACCTCCACCAAGTCAGCGTCCAGCTCCCGTACCCAGTCAGCCCCCGCGAAACCGACATCACGCCTGCCGGCTCCGAGCATCTCTACGATGCTCTGGGGTTTAAGTAACTTGGTTGACACACCCTCGAGCCGAATGTGCGCTCGATAGTCTCTCTCTCGACTCATGATTGGACAACCGGCGTCCTCCAAGAGTTGACGCACACCATTGAGCATGCGGCCTTTAGGCAGGGCGAGTTGCAGCAGGGGGGATTTCATTTCTCGACGCTCCATCCAGCTCGGTTCACCGAGGGGGAACGGATGCGCCCAAAACGCAAAACGCCGACCCCTCAGGACCGGCGTTTATTCGTTCTAAGTCTCCACTTAGATCACCGCCAGCCCACGACTCCGTGGTGATGGCGATGATGTACGTTGGTAGACACTCTAATCATGTATTGGACGCTAGCCTCGTCAAAAACCAGCCTCAAGAAGAAAATAAAACAAAATCAGAAAGCTCTTTAATTTCAAACCAATAAAGAATCAGCCACCCGCGAAACGTGCTGAGAACAGGCGTTGTCCCCCGGCCCGTCAAGAGGCTCTCTTCGGGACGCGGACTTTAATTAACTGGCGGAGACATGGCGCTCTATGGCCTGTGTCTCCAAGCGAACGAGTCGTCACAGATAGAGCACGACAAAGACCCTCGACTGTGGTTCGCTGGGCTGTGTTGTCCGAGGTCTTCAGCCCAGACGCTCCACGGCGCGGATGAGACGGCTCCAGGGACGACCATCAGATTCATCCAGCGCGACATCGCGCTCCCCATAATGGAGGCCCCGTGCAGACGAGCAAGCTCTTCTTTCAGACGCTCCTGACCTACATCATCGTTGACGTCGCCTACCAAGCAGCCATCGGGTTGAAGTTGCTCACAGCCTTCCTGAGTTCATCTCCTCTAAAGGACGTGTATGTGCAGCCCACAGCCGTCGGCGCTGGGCTGATGCTCCTGTTCTTCTGCATCATCGCTGGCGCCAATCTCCGGCTCTGTATTCGACCGGGTCTAGAGTCAGGAGACCACCGCATGGCCGCCGTCAACGGCGCGTTATTAGGTCTAGCAGCTTATGGCACTCTGGCCCTGACGAACGGCTGGAGCTTGGGAGGGTTTCCTCTCTTATTGTCTGTGACGATCACCCTCGAAGGCGTTTTCTTTTCTGCGGTCACCTCGGGCCTCGTGACCTGGTGGCAGCTAAGAGGTCAATCCGAGAGCAGCGCTGAATAGACCGCGCAGAGCCTGACGGCGCTCTGCTTGACCGCCCTCTCAGCGACCACGGACCAGCCTCGCGCGGAAAGTCTTCCCTTTGATGGGCGCGCGATTGAGTAGGTCTGCCGCGGCGACGGCGAGGTCGGTCTCAACGGCGATGTAGCTGTGACTATCA
>CALELH010000792.1 GCA_937902595.1 uncultured Myxococcales bacterium | reverse complement strand
TTGGTGATCGCGTTATCCGAACGGGAGGGACCGACTGGCGCGTGTCCGAGCGGGCTCCACCGGGCTGGAACACGGTCGACTTTATGGCCGAGGAAGTTCGGGTTGGTAATTTCGAGGACCAGGAGCCTTTTGGTTTACTGGCCGACTTCGATCCGGCGGCAGACCGCTGGTGGACAGACGGCGGCGCCTTCGGGCCGGGTCCGGCGCTGAGGTCAGCCGGTAATAATGGGAGAGATTACCCTGGATACGAGGGGCACTTTGTCGTGCACTCGGGGATACCGAATGACAATGCGACGGGCGCGCTCTATTCCCCGATCTTCACTTTGGAGAGGGCCTTCCTGCACTTCATGATCGCGGGCGGCAACTACCCAGATGGCTCCAATGGTGGCTGTGCCTGTGTGCGGCTTTGGGGCGTCGACGAAAATGGAGAACGGACAGAGGTGTTGCAGACCTGGACGGGGCCAAGAAGCGGCAATATGTCTTGGCGCTCCTGGGCGATCCCCGAGGAGCATCTGCTCGCCCCAGTGCAACTTCAGATCGCCGATGAGAGAACGGGTAACTGGGGCGCGATAGTCGCGGACGACTTCTACCTATCTGACGACCCTGAGCCCCATGGGGCCTGGATGAAGGCGGTTCCGGCCCAGTATGTTGGTGTTCATAATCGCTACGAGGAGTGGGCACTCTTTGACCTAAGCCTTGGAGCTCGATTCACAAAGGCTCCCTTTAATGGCCCGCGCTTCTATAGGCTGGAGTTCGAGGTCTTTGATCGCGACGGCGATGGGGTTTCGGACGGACATGACCTCTGCCCAGATGATCCAGAGCCTGAACTTCGAGACAGTAACCAAAATGGGGTGGGCGATCGCTGCGATCCTTGCCCTGAATGTGGGAACGTCGCTTTGCGGATGCCGACGGCTGCGAGTCACAGATATAATAATGACTTTCATGAACGTCAGATTGTGGACGGCCTCATGGAAGAGTTTAGACACGGAGACACCTACGGCTATTGGTTATTGGGTAACAACCGCACTGGGTGGTCGGAGGTTGATCTTCGAGGGCACACAAGAATCTGTGTTGTCCGCTGGATGAACACGATGAGCAGAGGGCGATGGGATCGTTCAACTGGCGATTGGCGGATCACGGTCTTCAGTGAGGGCGTGGAGGAAGAGATCGCCTCAGGGTCCGAGCCCGTTTGGATCGACAGGCAGTGGAACACGACTATTCTAGATGATTGCGTTGAGGGCGATCGCGTGAGGTTTTACGCCGACTCTTTCAACGGCAGTGGCGCCGGGTTGAGCGAGATCGAGGTCTACGGCCAACCAGTGATTGGGCCTAGGGACTAAGATGATCACTGGACTCGCCGTATTGGTTGCACTCGCTGGGCCGCCAGCTGTACATGAGGCGGTCGCTTTGGTGACCCCGACCCACATGACTATAAAGCTGTCAGGCGAGGAGCCCAGCGATCTACGTGATGAGTGGGCTATGGTCTCTCCAGACGACCCAAACTATGCTCGCGTCCAGTACCCAGAGGATGTCGTCGTCAAGGCGTATCCGGTGGAGCTCATACCTGAGGGCTGGCCCTACCCCCACGTCAAGGAGTATGAGGTTCTGCTCGTGTGGTCCACCCCGCTCCAGGCTGGAGCGAGCTATGAGTTGGCGTCCCTTGGGA
>CALELH010000791.1 GCA_937902595.1 uncultured Myxococcales bacterium | reverse complement strand
GGTCGACCTCGCAGACCCAGGGTGCAGCAGTTTAGCTGACCCTCGCGAAGCCAATATGGAGGGGGATCTACCAGCCTGTAGCAATGGCCTTGATGATGACGGCGACGGGATTATCGACTTCCCTTATGAGCCTGGGTGCTCAGCGGCAGGGGATGAGGATGAGACGGACCCGGACAACCCGCCGCTCTGTGGTAATGGCCTCGATGATGATAACGACGGCCTCACTGACTTTCCTGATGATCCGGGCTGCGCAGGGATTGGAGATCGGGACGAGTCGGACCCCGAGATTATGCCTCTCTGCTCAGATGGGATCGATAACGACCGTGACGGGGTGACGGATTATCCCGCTGACCGTGGCTGTGCATCGGCATCAGACTATACCGAAGGCGGCGCCTGCGGTCGGACCTACACCGCGGTAGAGGTCGAGGGGAACAGCGTTATTCGCGGCAACTCACGACAGAATCCCTACGCGAGCGAGGGGAGCTGCGGTGGTCGAGGCGCTCCCGAGGTAGTCCTCGTTTATCGAGTGTCTTCGGATATCGAGTCCTTCATCGTACGCACCGACCTCGAGGAGAATCAGCTCGAGACGACTCTCTATATTCGTAGGGGGTGCTTAGACTCCGCCACGGAGATCGCCTGTAACCGTGAGGAGGTCAACGATGGGGTCATTGGAAACCGGATTCAGATCGATGACCCGGTCCCAGGCGATTACTACATCTTCATCGATGGCGCTGCTGGCCAGGGCGGAGACTTCGCGGTCGCCATCGACGAGGTCCCGTTGGCTGAGTGTCTCAACGGCGTAGACGATGATGAGGACGGTTGGACGGACTATCCCTTCGATCCAGGCTGTGGGCGACGGGGAGACCGCGATGAGCGAGACCCGGAGGAGGCACCGACGTGCTTCGATGGGCAGGACAATGACGGAGACGGACTCATCGACTTTCCGCTGGACACCGGATGCCAAGCTGCATCGGACAGCGATGAGGTTGATCAGTGTGGTCAGGGTCTTCGCATTTATGATTACCCTGTGGGTGAGCCCTTCGTGATCGACAACACCTCGGGTGGTCAGACGGTCTTTAGCGGTTCGTGCGGCGCCGGCGCATTCGTGGGTGGCCATGCTGGCCCCGAGAAGATCTTTGTATATGAGAATCCCTTCAATGCGCGTCTCCGAATCAGCGTTGACTACCCCGAGACGATCGATAGAACTTCGGTTTACGTCCGGACTGAGTGCGTCAGCCCCTTGGCCGAGATCGGCTGCAGCGTAGGCGAGGCCCCAGGTGAGAAGGGGACCGTCGACATCCAGCGAGCACCGCCAGGGAGCTATTTCATCTTCGTTGATCACCCCTTCGGACTGGGTGGAGTCGTCAAGCTCTCCGTCGATTCTGAGCGCTTACCGCCTGGCTGCTCCGATGAGGTGGATAACGACGAGGACGGGTTTATCGACGCCGATGACTTGGGCTGCTCTGGTCCTGATGATGAAGACGAGCGCGACGGTGACCTCGCGGAGAACCCACCAGCGTGTGCCGATGGATTGGACAATGACGCCGACGGGCTGATCGACTATCCCTTTGACCCAGGGTGCCTCAGTAAAGGCTTTGGGGACGAAGTGGATCCAGCCGAGCCGGCAGAGTGTTCAAATGGCCTCGATGACGATGAGGATGGCGTCGTCGATTTTCCTGCCGACAGCGGCTGCGCGTCTATGGCGGACAACACGGAGCGTAATGGTCGGCGGCCTCCACTTTGTAATAACCGAATTGACGATGATCAGGACGGGCTCACGGACTATCCAAACGATCCAGGGTGCGCCGCGAGTGGAGACCTGAGTGAAGAGAACGATCCTCTTGATCCGCCCTGTGCGGACGGGCTGGACAATGACCGGGATGGTCTCGTGGACTTTCCCTTCGACCGTGGCTGTACCGCTGCGGGAGATCGCGATGAGACCGATCCTGGCATGGATCCCGTCTGCTCTAATGGTCTCGATGACGATGAGGATGGCCAGACTGACTTTCCTCGTGACCCAGGATGCCTCTTTGCTGCAGATGATGACGAAGATGATCCAGCCTTTCCGCCACAGTGCTCCAATGGTCGCGATGATGACACGAACGGACGGATCGACTTTCCGGACGATCCAGGGTGCCGCTTCGCTGGAGACAACAGTGAACGTACGGACGGCATCGTCGACGCCCGTTGCGCCGATGGAGTTGATAACGATCTAGATGGGTCCATCGACCTCGCAGACATCGGCTGTCTGAACGCTCGTGATAATGATGAGAATGACCCAGAGGTCCCGCCATTCTGTGCTGATGATCTCGACAATGACGAGGACGGGGTCATCGACTGGCCAAACGACCAGGGATGTGTGGCTCGGGGAGACGACTGCGAGCAGTCAGGCTTCGGTCTGTGCGATGGCGAGTGCCAGGACATTCTGAGTAATGAGCGTCATTGTGGTCGCTGTAATCGTGCATGCGCCCCTGGCATTGAATGTATTCAAGGGCGCTGCGGCTCTCTACGAGACCGAGTCTTGATGTGTGGGAATAATGGCCGTTATCGGCCTGTCGACGAGTTTATTCGCGGCGAAGTTCGCGATGCGGGCATCGTCGGGCAGGATGGCTGTGAGCCTGCCGCGGATGTTCAGGCGGTCATGGTGACCCTTGCCGGACGTAACACGATCACGGCTGACGCCGCTCGCTACCGCCAGTATGTTGAGGCTGGTGGTCAGATCATCACATCTAGGATGGGCAGCCACGACATTATTAACGCCATCGTCGGCTTGAACGCGCCTCGACCCGCGCGATCAAACGGAAGCTGTCGAGGCAATGTCCAGCCCGTGCTGCAGTACGCGGCGGAGGACCCATTTTGGTCTGACAACCTCTTTGTCCCCATCGCCGCGAACCTGAGCGGCTGCGGATACGCGCTCAACAACATCCCTGACGCGGTGTTCCTGGGTGGTTGGGATCAGCAGAGCGCGTCTTTGGGCTACTACGATCTCGGTCGAGGCAGAATCTGGCTCGTAGAGTCAAACTGGTACGACCTGCGCAACGAATTTACCGAGACGAGCCGCAACTATTTGATCTCTATGATTCTGGGCTCAAGCACTGGTGGATCGCCACCATGCCTGGATGGGCGGGACGACGACGGCGATGGCCTCTTCGATATGGACGATCCTGGTTGCTTCGGTCGGGATGACCCTGAAGAGGGTGACTTCGCCGGAGAAGGTGATCCTCAGTGTGCGGATGGTCTCGATAATGACGGGGACGGTCTCATCGATTATCCCAATGAGCCAGGATGTATCGCGGCTGGCGACGATGACGAGACAGATCCTGAGCAAGTACCTCAGTGTAATAACGGACTCGATGATGACGGTGACGGCGAACCCGATTATCCGTTTGATCCCGGCTGTCATGGCATCGGAGACGATCGCGAGGCCAACGATGATCGTAGACCTCGATGTAAGAACGGTCGCGATGATGACAATGATGGGCGCATAGACTTTCCTGCGGATCCTGGGTGTACGTCGGCGGCTGACGCAAGCGAGGAGAGTCCTGACATCGATCCTGCCTGCGCGAATGGCATCGACGATGATCGTGACGGCATCACTGACTGGCCCTTCGACATCGGCTGCGCTTCGGCGCTCGATGGGGACGAAGTGAACCCCGACGAGCTTCCCCAATGCGCGAACCGTGAGGACGATGATGGCGACGGGCTGATCGATTTCCCCGCTGACCCTGGCTGTGAGTGGGCGGCAGATCCACGCGAGGTTGAGGCGGGAGAGCCACCGGCCTGCGCTAACGGAGCTGATGACGACGCCGACGGGAACGTCGACTATCCAGCCGACCGTGGATGTCGTTTCGCCGGTGACTTCGATGAGACGGACCCCTTTGATCCACCAAGTCGCTGCGAGGACGGTGTGGACAATGATGGGGACGCTCTCGTCGATCTGCAGGATCCGGGCTGCGAGAATAACGATGATGACGATGAAGCTGACGCCGATGAAGCGCCGCTCTGCGCGAACGGGATCGACGATGATGAAGATGGCCTCGTAGACTGGCCGGCCGATCCTGGCTGCCAGGCTCAAGGCGATCTCGGTGAGGCACAGTCTTGCCGTGAAGGGCTGGACGTCGCTGTCTTGCCTAGGAACGGTACGGTGCGTGGCGTGACGGCGGAAGATGACGAGGACAACTTCCGTAACAGCTGCGGCGGGCGAGACGCACCTGAGCGGATCTTCAAGTACGTCGTTGGTCCTGAGGTCGACTCCGTGACCTTCAGCGCCGACAATGAGTTTACGGATTTCGCCGCGGTGTTGTCCGTGCGGCGCGATTGCGAGGAGCCTCGCTCTCAGCTTATGTGTGTAGGGGACTTTCAGAATCCCGACCCCACCATCAGGCTCGATAATCCAGAGGCCGGCGATTACTACGTGTTCGTCGATGGTGGGGGCCCTGAGCGTTGGGTGACCTCTGCTGCAGCTCAGATCGGCATGCCGGCAGATCCACGAAACTTCGCGGCGCGGAACGACTTTAACGAAAACTGTTGGAGCGATGGTGGGAGCGACGCTTTTGATTGCTACGGGCGAACCAACCTGACGTTTAATGGTCAGCAAGCCATGGTGAACGTGCAGTTGGGTGGTCCTCGGGCGATGAACGTCGGAGGCTATGGTGTACTCGTCACGAGTGAGCTCATCAATAACGTTTGGCGCCTTCAGCTCAACCCAGCCATCAACAACGATGAGAGACTCATCTCCATCAACATTACAGGCAACTTGGGCAGCGACGGCGGCACTCAGGCAGCTCAACACAACTTCGCGTTCCAGGGTCGTCAGGTAAACACGCTGTATACGACAGACGGTGTGCCTCGAGATCCCCCCGTTACCCATTTGCTGCTCCCATCGGATCCGGAGCATCTCGAGCTCGTCACCTACGCGAATAACCGCGACAACGTGACGGTCACTGCGAATAACATCACGCTCCCCGCGACGTTCTATGTTGCGTTGTCCTATGCGAACCGAGCCGCTGTCGGTAACGCGCTGCTGAGCGATGTGGAGATTCGGGCCGGTGGAGGAGATCCCGACGCACCTCGATTTGGTAACTTCGAGTTGACGGTTCTTGAAGAGGGCGGCGCTGGCGGCGCTGGCGGCGAAGGCGGCGCAGGTGGCGCAGGTGGCGCAGGTGGCGCTGGTGGCGCAGGTGGCGCTGGTGGCGCTGGTGGC
>CALELH010000790.1 GCA_937902595.1 uncultured Myxococcales bacterium | reverse complement strand
TAGGGTCGGGGCAGACTGGCAAGACGTCATTCCAGCTCGACTAAGCTCTCACTGAGAGGACGCCTTCTCGTGAAGGTGTTCACCCTCGAATTCGCGAATCGCGTCTCGAAACCCGTCAGGTACAGCGACTGGCTTAAATGCCTCATCAAGCCAGACCAGCGACAGTAAGCCGCTCGCGACGAGGGCGCGGTTGCGCTTATTGGTGGCGAGAAAGTGGAAGGTGTAGCTGCTCCGACCGATCTCTGCGATCCGTACATGGAGTACTAGAATGTCATTGTAGCGTGCCGGGCTGTGGAACTGAGCTTCCTGTCGCACAACGGCGCCTGGTATCAGGTCCCGTACAGCGCCATCGAAACCGTGCAATCCTAAATGCGCCAAGTAATCCATCCGCCCGACATCAAAGTACGCAGCGAAGCTCCCAAAAAAAACGATACCGACCGCGTCGGTCTCGCTTAAGCGCACCCGGAGTTCGGTGTGAAAGCCATACGCGTTGAGGTCGTGTGTTACTCGAGCCATGAGCGTTTCTAACGTGGATAGTTCGGTAAGCCAACCGCTATTCTGCGTCGACGGCGCCGGCTCAGACCAAGGATTAGCATGCCGGCCAAGGCGCACGTCAGACTGGACCCTCCATCGGCCCCCTGCGTGGAACAGCCTCCGCCCGAGACCGCACTATCTGCCTCGGCGGTCTCGCTAACGCCGTCGCCATCCGGAGCCTCCTCTGGCGTCGGCTCTCCACCATCGACCCCGCTTTCGCTAAGTCCCATATCCGACGGGACGCTCTCCTCATCGGGTGCGTCCTCCTCCTCGACCGGCTCAGCAGGCGCTCCACAGAACGCTCCGCTCGTGTCCGTCTGACAGGTGAGATCACGCATGCCACAATCGTCAGTGACGAGATCTCCGAATCTGCAACGAACGACCGTCTCGCCATCGCACACTCCGAGAGACCCCACCTCAGCACAGACGTCTATCTCGGCGCAGATGAACCCTGTGTCACGGTCTGGACGACGACATTGGAGGCCCTCGTCTGCGCAATCACGCTCTTCGTAACGACCACTGCGGCAGCGAAACAACACCTCGCCATCGCATCGTCCGCCAGTCGGGACCATCTCACATTCAGGGTCGGGCGGCCGCAGCGCCTCGGCACTTACCTCATCGATCCAGTCAGCGAGAACATCTAAGCGGGTCAGATGGTCGATGCCAACACAGCTTGGGTCTCCCCATGACTCAACCCCCAACACCGCCGGCTGACCCTCTTCGATCTCCATGATCACAGGCCCACCAGAGTCTCCGAAGCAGATCCCTTGCTCGCCACGGCCATCAACGATGACCTCAGTTGGAGTCACCTGAGAGAGAGCGACGGCGGCGAAGTAACGACCGGATCGTGAACGATCATACGTCTCGCCATATCCAGCAGCTTCAATCTGGCGTCCAATTAGGTCCTGGGAGAGCGCACTTCGATTGAATGGAATCGGCTCCAGCTCGGGGTGTCTCTCGACGGCGTCCTCGGTCAAGACGAGCAGCGCCGCGTCACGTTGAGGATGTGAATGAGCAGACAGAACATCGAGTACCGCAAACGGTTGATTGGGCATCAACCCTATACCGAACGCGATGGAGTCTTGCCGCTGGCCATCGACGCAATGACGGGCCGTCATCACAAGTCGGGGAGCGACCAGGGTCCCCGTACAGAAGTTTTGCCAGGCGCGCCCTCGGCTATGGAGCCAGCCCACCGCCAATTGCTGCCCTTCCGTCAATTCAAGGGTCTGCGTCGCTCGGGTTCCATTGCGTATCGGATCCGAACGCTGACCTAGAGACAGCTCTTCAACGGGCGGCGCGCAGGCGGAGAAACTGAAGACCAACCCCAAGATAAACAATCGATAATACACGTATTCTTCCAACCGTCAGTCGACTAACACTCTTCCCTTACCCCCTAGAGTAGAGCAAAGACTGTGCCGAAGCCTACGCGCTCGTTCTCTATCCGTGTGGCCCGGGAGGCGCCCCCATTACATGATAGCCACCATCGACATGAATCGTCTCTCCGGTGACACCACTCCCCATCTCGCTCGTGAGGAAAAGCGCGGTGTTCGCGATCTCTGCATACGTGACATTGCGTCGGAGCGGAGTCCGCGCTGCGGTCTCCTTCAGCATCTCGCGGAAACCAGGGATACCGGCTGCAGCGAGGGTCTTAATGGGGCCTGCGCTGATGGCGTTCACCCGAATATTTTCGGGCCCTAGATCAGAGGCAAGATAACGAACTGAAGCCTCCAAGGCAGCCTTGCCCGGACCCATCACATTATAATTTGGGATGACCTTCTCACCGCCATAATACGTCAGGGCTACGACGCTGCCGCCTTCACTCATGAGAGGTCTAGCCCGCCGGCAGAGCTCGATGAGACTGTAGGCGCTCACATCTTGAGCCACTCGGTAGCCGTCTCGACTCGTCTCGACGAACCGGCCCATGAGATCTGCTCTTGGCGCGTAAGCGACGCTATGAACAAGGAAGTCGATCTTGCCAAAGACCTGAGTCGCTTTGGCGAAGTAGGCGTCCAATTGCTCGTCGTCGGTGACATCGCATTGCATGCAGAGGTCCGCATTAATGCGGTCTGCGAGAGGCAGCACTCGCCGCTCCAAACGCTCGCCTTGATAACTGAGCCCCACGCGCGCCCCAGCGTTCACGACCGCTTCGGTGATCGCCCAGGCGATCGATCGGTCGTTGGCGACCCCAAACACAAGCCCGTTTTTTCCGTCCAACCGCATGATGTTTACTCCCAGAAAGTCTACCCAGATCTCGGCTAGCTAACCGTTCCCCGCGCTGAGGTCAAGGCAGGGTCGTACCAACCACTACAGCGCTTTGACCAGAGAGCCTCACTCGAATCCCTTCCGGCGTTGGCGTCAGAGCGCCGTCTCCCAGCAAGACCTCAAAGCCCTGATTCTCCTCGCCGGAGATCAATACATCTTGTGCCTCTGAGAGATTCAGGAAGACAAGCGCGACATCACTGCCCGCCTGTCGACGGTATACGAGCAGATTATCGTCCACACGTATCGTGGTTCGGTCTCCTCGCTGGAGCGCAGGGTGGCGTGCCCGAAGTTGGCCTAAGCTCTCCATAAATTGGAGGTTCTCACGCTGTAGTTCCGTAAGGCTGTCAGGGAGTCCTTCTCCGATCCGCCCGCCCCAATTCAAGCTCCGTCGATTGTCTGGATCATTGGCTCCTGGGAGCGCGATCTCATCGCCATAATAGAGCAGTGGGATGGTACGTGTAGTGTACAGAAGCGCCCACGCTATGCGGGTCCGTGCATACACATTGGCATCTTCGACCGGCTCCGGAAGGGGGCTACCGCACTCCCCCTCTAAACGACATTCCGCTCCAGGATCCCGACTCGCACGGGAGATGATACGAGGCGTGTCGTGACTGCCAAGGAATTGTACGTGCAGAGCATCGGAGGAATAGTTCATCTCGCTGTCCGCGATAGCCGCCTCCACATCTCTGAGGGAGCCCTCTCCCCTGAGGAAGCCCCCCATCCTGTGGTACGTGGGGAAATCAAATTGACCGTCGAGCGCGCGCGGACCAGTGTATCCTTCTATCCACGCGTACCCATCGGGATACTCGACGCCACAGAGACCTTGATACCGGTCACCAGCAGAGACGGCCGTCTCACCCAACATAACGATCCGCTCGCCCCCCTGTTCGAACCGTCGCTTGAGCTCAGCTCGTAGATTAAACACGGCCATAGGCTCGACGTGTTTGACCGCATCGACTCTAAAGCCATCCACGTCAAACTCTTCTACCCAGTAGATCGCGTCATCAATGAAGCGCGCTTGAGCCTCTGGGTTTGTCCAGTCAATGTCCGGTAAATATGGCGCGAATAGACAATCGAAGGGCCGCTCGCTCCAGCCACACCCTTCGCCTATTCCACAGACACACCCCTGACGAAACCAATCTGGATTACTCAGGACATACTCATGCTGCTGATGAACCTGGTTATTGATTAAGTCGAGTAGCACGCGAAGGCCGCGGTCGTGAGCCGCTTTCACAAAACTCTTAAGGGCGCTGTTCCCCCCGAAACGCGGCTCAACGGCTCGCGCTCGAACCGGCCAATATCCATGATATGGCGCGATCATCGCGTCGGACACACGCCCGCTCATCGCACTATCGACCTGTGCGTTGACAGGACTCAACCAGATCGTCTTAACCCCCAGGGACTCAAAATAACCTGCCTCGAGAGCCTGCTGGGCTCCCTGAAGATCTCCCCCCTGCCATTCGACGGATGGGTCCAGGCCGCCTAGAGGACTGTCATTGTCCGGAGCCCCGTTCGCGAAGCGGTCTATGAACAGGAGGTAGAGCGGCCCGTCGCGCCAATCAAAGGGCGTCTGCTCCACCCAAAACGGGAGCGTCACAGGCGCTGAATCGAGACCATCTGAATCACTGACCTGCAGCTCTATTCGGTGCTTACCCTCGCCTAGTCCATCCAACTGTAAACTCATTAGGCCCCCGTCTGAGAGCGAGTAGCCATCGATAGGCTCTCCGTCCAACATGACGGTGATCTCATTGATTCCAGCGCCACCCGCGGCGGCGTAGATCTGGGCGTCGAGCTTGAAGGTGTCCCAACTGGGCCGAGTCGACGAGATGACCGCCACCTGGGGTCTAGCTTCGCAGTCAGGTAACCGAAGCCCTGAGTTGAGGCAGCCGTCTTGCATGGTTCGGTATTCAGCGCGCTCGTCAATAATCCAACGAGGTTCCGCGCCCGGAGACTGAGTGATGAGCTTGTAGCCATAGATCTGCCCAGGCTGAAGCCACTCAGTGGCCTCAAGCTCGAGCCGATGAATGACGTTCCCTGGAGTCCCACAGGCTGTATCTGTGACCTCCAACCCCAACGCTCCATCCGCCCAACATTCGTCCTCAGCGACACAGGTAAACTCACCAGCCAAGCGAACGCTGTAATTCGAGGGCGCGCAGCGCTCTACCTGAGCGACACATGAGCGACTCGGCCAAAGAAGCTCTCCCAACGGGGGTCGTACGGCGGCGTCTACCGCGCCGTCCACAACTCCACCGTCGAGGCGCACGACGCCGACGTCGCCATCAGGGGTTCCTGAGTCATCGACCACGCCACCGTCAAAGGACACGACGGCGTCAGCGCCGGGCGTTCCTGGGATGAAAGCATCGCGTTCAACGCTGGGAGTCTCAGATGGGCTACAGCCCATCGCGAGAAGAATAAATACAGCGGGTAAGCAGCGCACTGTTGACCTCGAATACACAGGAAAATTGGAGACAAAAATTTGAGTGACGGCATATAGACCCGAATGGGT
>CALELH010000789.1 GCA_937902595.1 uncultured Myxococcales bacterium | reverse complement strand
GCGTCGCTCGAGCCCGCAACGCGGGGTATAGCTCAGAGGGTCGAGCCGCTCTCCATCGAAGCCACTCGATGCTTCAGCATGTCGCTCGGATCGTCGACCGAATGGGGCGTCTCCCTAATGAGTATGCCAAGACATTAGCGGCGGTTCGCCAGCAGGTTATTCAGCTCCTCATCGACTTTAAATTGGCCCTACAGAGCGGTCTTCGAAAGAATAAATTCCTCCCCTACTCAAGCGTTAAGACGATGCCTAACGATCGCAGCTTGCTGCGACCTTGGACATCGCCTCGGACCAAATCACGGCGGACAGCTCCTCTCGACCACACCGCCCGAATTCGTCGTTACATAAGGCCGCTCGCGGGCTGATCGTCTGCGTACGACCGGATGGCCGGTTCACAGAGGTCATGTCACCTAGCTAAGAACATCATAGCCTTGATCGAGTGCTCCCTCTTGTGATTGCTAAGGGATGGCTCGTCAACTCGAGGAGGACTGCATGAGAAGACTACTGATCACGCCACTGTTTCTGTTCTGCTTAATCATCAATCCGGCATTCATGGGCGGGTGTGGTGAGTCAGACGATGGGTTCACCTATGGTGAGTCCGAGCTGTTGAGTCTCGCCGCGACCGTCTCATCAACCTCCTGGACGCACACCTATGAGGGCGATGATTACCTGCTAAAGTTTGAACTGAGTCAGGGGACTGAGCTTGAAGTAACAAAGGCGAAGACGAGCCCTCTGATGTCGGCGTGGGCGTGTACGGAGCGCGGCTTCGTCCGCGACGCTGAAGCGTGCATACACATGTCACGACTCGCCCTAGAGGGGACGCTCACGGTGACGCGCGTTGACACGGACGAGGTGGTCATTGAAGCGGCGCCCGTGGGCGGTCACATGGAGGTCATGGGCTTACATCTGAGTCAAGCCAGGGTTTTTCTCACCCACGAAGCCATCGACATCGTCCTCACCAGTGATGACGGTGAGCGTTTCGAACTCACCCAAGCAGTCTGGTAGCCCAGCCATAGATTGACTCTTCAGTTCCACCTACGGTCTTTCGTGGCATACTGACGCTCAGTAAATAGAGGGTTCGAGATGTCAGTCTTAATTGGGCTTGTCTTAGTTGGCGGCGCGGGCGCGCTCATCCTATACGCGATGAAGCTGCGGAAGCGGTGGGCCGAGAACGTGGAAGCCGTGTCCGCGGAGGTCGGACTCGACGTCATCCCGGGTGGCTTCCTGAACAGGGCGGCGGCGAGCGGGACCGTCTACGGCTTGGAGACGAGCATCGACACGTACACCGTGAGCCATGGCAAGTCATCGACGACCTACTCACGGGTCCTCGTCGATTTGGATCTACATCCCGAGCTGAACATTCACGAAGAGAGTATGGGCAGCGTCTTCTCGAAGTTCTTCTCCGGGGATGATGTAAAGCTCAATATTGAGGCTTTCGATGATTTCGCCTTTCTCGAGGGCCCTGAATCTCTCATCCTCGCCGCAATGACCCACGAGGCGCGCGCGGTGCTGCGGGACGCGGTCGCCGCCGGGCTGACAGTACAGGAGGGCAAAGTCTTTATCCGCAAGCGGGGTCTTATTCAGGACCCAGCCAAGCTATCGATCATGGTGAAGAACGCGCTGACCTTGGGCCGCGCGCTCACTGAGAACACGAGCTCGACGAGGTTGGGTCTCGTTCATAACGCGCTCAACGACCCCGAGCTGCGCTTCAGAATCCGCTGCTTTGAGCAGCTCGCTAAGAAGTTCAGCGTATCGGAGGAGACTCGGGAGGCCGCGCGCCAATTCCTAGAGTCTGATGAGCCTCTGCAACAGATCCATGGCGCCATCTACCTCGGCATGGAAGAGGCCGACACATTAATCGGGATCTGTCAGAACGGCGCGCTCAGCGGAGAGATTCGATCGACCGCGTTACTCGCGCTGCATCAGGTCTTGGTCGAGTCACCCCGAGTCGACAAGGTCTTGTTAGAGCTGGCGTCGGCCCCGGAGGGGTTGCCCGACGATCTGGGTGAGCTGGTCCTCAAGCTCGCAGGAGAACGCAAGGTCGGCTTGGTCTATGAGTCAATGCCCATCCTGAGGGACGGTGAATCTCTGGACGCGCTAAAGATCCTGTCGCCCACCGAAGCCATCTATCTCGCTGGCGCTTTGGAGTTCTGTGATGATGCCCGCGTGGAGGCGAGACTGCTCGATCTGCTCCAGCACGAAGACGACAGCGTCGCCGCGGCGGCGGCCCGAGCGTTGGGTACGGTCGCGAAGGTCAACGTCGTGCCGGCCCTCGTCGAGAGGAGTAACGGTTTCTTTGAGTCATCGGACCTCAAGCACGCGGCGCGCACCTCAATCGCTCAAATACAGGGTCGCGTTGGTCAACACATGGGACAATCCATCAGCTTCTCTGAGGAGTCTCAAGGCGATGGCCTCTCAATCCCCGAGGTCGAGGGATGAACAAAGACCTCGGCGCCTGCGCCCATAAGACCGTCCTCATCACCGGGGCGTCTGCCGGTATCGGATTGGCGTGCGCCCGTCACTTCGCTGAGGCCGGCGCTCAGGTGATTCTGCTGGCTCGGGGGGCAGAGCGATTGGAGGCGGCGGTGCGAGAGATCATCTCCGCTGGTGGCCGCGCCGTGGGGTGGGTGGCCGATGTGGGGATCGACGCAGAGTGTGACCGCGTCCTGGCCCAAGTCCAGAAGGAGTACGGAGGCCTCGATGTCCTCGTCAATAACGCCGGTCTCCATCACCGCGGCCCCTTCCTCGAGAACGACGCCGAGGCCCTCGCCGCGATGGTCGACGTCAACCTGCGCAGCCCCATCCGGATGACTCGTCTGGCGATGCCCCTCTTGCTTGAGAGTCGCGGCGCCGTCGTCAACGTCGCGTCCCTGGCCGGGTGTGTCCCCGTGCCCAACTCAGCGGTCTACTCAGCGACGAAGTTTGGGATCAGGGCCTTTAGCTTGGCCCTCGCCGCGGAGCTCAAGGACACAGGGGTGACCGTCTCGGCGGTTTCGCCCGGACCTGTGGACACCGGCTTCATCTTGGATAACCTGGACGCCGTCACAGACATCACCCTGTCCCAACCGATGGTGACCGCCGACGAGGTCGCTCGCGCGGTGCTCAAGTGCGCTGACCGTGGGACGCTCGAGATCAAGATGCCCCGCGCCTCTGGGTGGTTGGCGACAATCGCCTATCTCTTCCCGTTCTTGAAGCGGTGGCTACAGCCGCTTCTAGAGCGAAAAGGAGCACGAGCGAAGAAGCGTTTAAGAGCGACGTTGGCAGCAGAGGGCGCGCCCGATGACCAGGCCGATGAGCCTTGGCTCCTGCTCACCGGGTTCGGTCCTTTTCCCGGAGTGGAGCAAAACCCCACGGAGCTGATCGCCGCTCGCCTGGATGGTCGAACAATTGGTGGAGTCAGGATCAAATCCGAGGTGCTAGAGGTCAACTTCGAGGGGGTCGCTGACCGCTTGGGAAGCCATCTAGCGGCTTCGGCCCCCATCGCTACGGTTCATTTGGGCGTTGCGGTGCAAGCCAGAGAAGTTCGAGTGGAGCGTCGGGCGGTCAATCTGAAGGAGGCAGCGATTCCCGATGTCTCGGGACAACATTTCTCAGGAAGCCCCATCGACAAGAAAATGGCTACGAACGCGATTCAAGAGACCTCCTTCGACGTCGACTCGGTCGTCGCCGCAGTACGGGGCAAGGGGTTCGCCGCCCGTGGGTCCGATGACGCAGGTCGCTACGTCTGCAATTGCACCTACTATCACGCCCTCCGAATCTTCGGAGCGCGCTCAATTCCATCGCTCTTCGTTCACATCCCTCCCGTTGGAAGTAGGCCTGAAGAGAATGAAAACGATGTGTGGACGTCTGACCGTCTGACCCAGGGGGTCGAGGTGGCCCTGAAGGCGACGCTAGACGCTCTAGGCACCGTCGCATAGCGTTCACCCGCCCGGGTATGTATCCTATGGCCCAGGAGGCTGTGATGAGTATATCTGTCTTATCAAGAGTCGGCTCGATTGGGCTGCTCCTGAGCATTTTCTTTCTGGTTGGCGCGGGCGTCGTGGTGGCGAAGCCTATCTGCGACAAGACCGTCTGTGCCTCGAGCACAGCAGAGGCGATGAGCCTCGCGGCGCGGAGCTGTGGTTGGGGCAAGGACTTCGCGGGCGCTGACTGCACGTGCCTCAACTCTGGAGGTGATTGCGGTAAGACCCCAGAGGGCAAGAAGAAGACATACCTGCGCTGCTCATGTGGCATCGGCAAGGGTCGCTCAGCGGTGCCCGCGAAAGCGGAGCGGAAAGGCTCACGCTGCTTCGACCGGGTGAAGAGAATCCACGAGAGCGATGGAGACCTCGCCGCCCAATTGGCCGCCCTGAAGTGTGTCGGTCTCCCGGTGAAGCCTGAGCGCCTCAAGGTGCTGCTGGGGCCAAAGCCCGGCGCCGTCGTCTTGGTTGTTTCTCCCTCATTCGCTGAGCGTTCAGTGCTTAAGTTGACTCTGAATAAACAACACGTCTTGGACGTGATCCCCAATGTTGTCCGCATCGAAGTAGATCCCCACGTGCGGCGGCTCAAGGTGCGCAGCAACGGGGTCGGCTTTACCCTGACGGACCTTCTCAAGTAGCGCTCTCCATCTCGCCTTAATTTGAAGGAATTCCTCTCGGGTCCGTCACTGTTTCTCTGAACCAGTGGGCGAATTTAGCAACCCGGATCGTCAGAGGACCGTCCATACCGCTTGTGCCGACGCGAGAGGAGGATCACACTGCGGAAAGTTATGCACCGATCATCACCCAGAGCCGGGCGTCTACGAGGCGTCGACCCATCGTGGATCCGTTACCTCGCGTGGAGTCTGTCTGTGCTCATGTTCGTCGTGGGCATCGCGGCGCCGAGTGACGCAGACGCGAAGAAGCGTCGAGGCCGGAAGGTGTGGCAGGAGTATCGGGTTAAGCCCGGTGACACCGTCAAGAGCGTCGCGCGGAGGCTCGGCGTCAAGGGACGCAGCCTCACCCGCTGGAATCGGCTGAAGAAGCGTAAGATTAAGCCAGGGCAGCGACTCAAGTTTAAGGGGGTCCGCGTCTCCAGCGAGTCTGTAGGTCGACCCCATAAGGGTCGGTTAGTCCATGGGATTAATCTTGACCCCGACGGTGATAACCAAGGGTTAGGCTGGTCCATCAACACGAGCCGGAAGACCGTCTGGGGTACGCCTGAGACGGTGCGGGCCATCAAGCGCTGCGGCCGCTATTACCGCAACTTCTTCCCAGTGGGTAAAACCCCGTCCATCCCCATCGGCAGCATCTCCAAGCGGGATGGAGGGCCTATCGGTAAGCACAAATCCCATCAGAGCGGTCGGGACGTCGACGTAGGGTATGTGCGCAAGAAGGCGCCGCCTCCAGGGCACTTCATCGACACGAGCCCGAAGCAGCTCGACTTATATAAGCAGTGGGTCGTGACCAAGTGCTTCCTCGATAACCCTGAGACCAAGATGATCATCATGGAGCGCTCCCTCGTCCGAGCGCTGAAGAAGTACATCAAGCGCATCTACAAGACCCGTAAGGCCAAGCTGAACAAGTATCTCGCCTTCTTCCCGGGCAAGAAGCGCCGGGCCGTCATCCTCCCGGACACCGAGCACACCAGCCACATGCACGTGCGCTTCCACTGCCCCAAGAACGACCGACGCTGCATCCCCTAACTTGCGGTTCCCTCGTCCCTGATCGATCCTAATAGAGGGAGGGGACTGTCCATTGAGTGATACCCAGGACATGAAGCACGCCGCGGAGCTGTGGTCAGTCCACGCTCTGCTCGACCGGCTCGATGGAGACGCCGCCTGGACCCTCGCCGTCGCTCAGCGCGCTTTTGAGTGGGATACCCTACGCGTGACCAATCTAGTGGACTCTGTTCTACGCGGTTTTCCCATCGGGAGTCTGTTGGTCGCTGAACATCGGGGACCTCATTATCGATTGACCGACGCGCAGCGTTTTCGAGACCTCGTGTCGAGCGGAGAGTCGACCACTCAATTGCTCGATGGTCAGCAGCGTTGTCGTGCGCTCTTGGCGACCTTCCGTGGTCAGGGACTGGCCAACCCCAAGACAGGTCGGCACCAGCTGCTCTGGGTTAACCTTCTTGGTCCCAACCCCCGGTTTCAGGAGTTCAGCCGCGAGCACGGCGCCCTGTTTCTCATGCGATGGCTTGACGACGACTTGAATCCCAACGCCATGACAACGATACAGCGTCGAGCGGAGGGCATGAACGCGCGTGGGGGCGAGCCGGACTCGGGGTGGATGCCGTTCCACACCTTGGTCAAGCTGGTGGCGCGTCGGTCTCGACCACGCACCTTAGCCAAGGCCGCCGGAGCTGACTTTGATGACGAAGGGATCCACCACTTCATCACACAGCTAAAGCAACGGGTGGAGCAGGCACTAAACCGTCAGAACATCCCAGTCCACGTGCTCATGCCATCGCAGACAGGTTCAGAGGTGGCGGATCTTCACCAGGTGTTCGTGCGTCTGAACGTGGGCGGAAAACCGCTGAGCGCACCCGACGAGTTCTTCGCTGGCGCCAAACGGTATTGGCCAGGGGCCGAGGCCGGCATCAGACCTCTATTGGAGATCCTCTCACCCTTGGGTCGTCGCGGAGCCATCACGCTGCTGGCGCGTGCGGCCAGTCGAACCATTGAGCCTCGACCGCGGGATCCGTATCCCCTGGAATTGGAGATACTCGCCCGCACCGCCATTGGACCTGATGAGAACCCGCTGGTCGCCCAGATGCAGCATCTGGCCGAGAGCGAGGGGCCTGACCGCCTGGCCACAGCCCTCAAGTGGGTCTCGGATGTCTGCTTCGCGAACCTCCACTGTGGAGTGCATGGTCTCGCGGATGCATCGTGGATGGCCGCCGTCGCTTGGGCGTTCGCTTGGGCACGGGAGCGTCCGCTGCCGCCCATCGACGCCGAGATGTATACGCGCCCGCTCCTCAGCTTCGTGTTCTGGTCGACGCTCCTTCGAAGCCAAACCTATGGCCGAGATCGCTTCGGGCGTCTCAGCTTTCGCTATTGTTGGGCCCGCGGCGCCGCTGGGGAGCCGATCCCGTATGGCCAGCCCTATTTTGACCGCGTCTGTTTCAATTATGACTATGTGCAATCGAGCCTCGCACGCGCGACCGCTCTCACCGCCGACACCGATCCAGAAGATCGGGCGCAGATCTACGGAATGATGCGGCGCAATCGATGGCTGTTCCTGGGACCTTTCCAGCGGGTGGGCGCTGGGCGAGGCTGGGATCTGGATACGAGAAAGCAGCCCGGAATCGAATGGGAACATATCGTCCCCTTCAACAAGGCAAGAGCGCTCTTCAAGCAGTCGAGAACCTATCTCTATGAGTATACGGATCAGATCGGAGCGCTCGCTAATTTTGCGGCCATCGATGGACGCGCGAACCGCGTGTTCAACGACCGCGCGATCGCTCGAAAGGTAGGCTGGGACCAGAGTGATCAGGCGACCACCTATAGCGACTTTAGCTTTGTGCGTACGCGGATTGACCTCTCGAAGACTGAGATCGATCTCCTAAAGATCATCGATGAAGAGCTGGAGTCGGGCCGCGATAAGCGCCGGGCGGGTGAGGCGTTTCTCGCCTTCATCGAACAGAGAAGTCGCCGAATCTGGCGCCGGGTCTGTGGGATTGTGGGTCCGCCACCGGTGCCCACGGTCTACGAGGAGCAGGTCACTCGATGAGCGCGTTGGCTCAGCGAGGTGCCTGAGTCCTGGCGGGAGACAGCGCGTGGTTCAAGGCTACGGAGCCACTATCTTCGTGAACAACCGAGCGTGGCCAGAGGCGTATCGCGACTGACCACGCCCGGCGAGGGAGAGGCTGTTGCTCTGTAGGATTCATGAACAACCGAGCGTGGCCAGCGAAGTGTCGTGGCTGACCACGCCCGGCGGGGGAGAAGTGATCTTCGTCGGTTTAGAGACACCCACCTTGCTGTAGGTTGAGGATGAACTCTCCCGAGGCGTTGTAGCTGTCTACGACGACAAAGTAGGTCGTGTTGGGGTTCGCCATCAGCGCCACCTGGGACTGAACGCCCATGGCGTCATCGTTACAGGCGACCTCGGCTTGGGCGTTGTCACAGTCTCCGGCCCGCACATAGAGGACGGTGTCGATGCGTGAGCCTGCGGTGTTCACGCAGACCTCAGTAGCCGCGTCCACGGTAAAGCTAAAGACCGACTCGGCCCCAGTGCCGCCGCAATTACCCCGCTCAGCCTGAGGTGCTCCGCTCGTCGTGCCGCCGATCTGACCGAAGTTGATGGCCGCCGGCGCCCGGCAGGTGCCGTCTGCTTCGCCTGGTGCGGCGTCGTCCTCTGCGTTGTGAGGTGCTTCGTTCACCGGTGGGTTGGGCTCAGCTGGGGCCTGACCACCAGCGTCGGGCGCCTCGCATGCTTGGATCTCGTTCCCACAGCGAGCGCGAGCGCACTCATCGTCGCGGCACCCGTTCTGCTGTACGCAGTTCGACACTGCGGTGGCCTCTGCCTGTCCCTGGGCTGAGCCTCGCTCGAAGCACTCCCTGCGGCAGTTCTGGTCTTCTCCGCAGCTGCCGGAGCACTGATAGATCCCGACGCACTCCAGGCCAGCGTCACCTCCGGGCTGCTGTGGACCAGGGGGTCGAGGCCCTTGGCCTGCGTCTCCCGGCTGAGCGCCGGGCTGGTTATTATCACAGGCCTGTATCTGCTGTGCGCAGCTGTTCTGCACGCACGCCTCAGTCTGGCAGTCGAAGCGACGTATGCAGGCCCCGACGGCGCTCAGCGCCTGGCGAGCCTCGGCTGACCCGCTGTTGTAGCAGGTGTCATTACAGCGCTCGTCATTAGGCGGGCACTGGGCGAAGCACTGCTCGATCTCGCCGCAGGTCAGGTCACGACCGTTGGGCTGGCTCAAGCGCTCGACGCCGGTGTCGTTGTCACAGATTCGGATCTGGTTCGTGCAGCTCGTCGTGACGCACTCTTGGTCTTGGCACTGGTTGGCGTGGATACAGGCACCGATGCCGTCTACCGCGCGGCGACCGCTGTCTGTGCCACGACCATAGCAGTCAGCGATGCAGTCCTGGTTACCCTGGCCACAGGCCGCGTAGCAGTCGAAGATTTCGTTACACAGCAGGTCGCCATTAGCCTGACCACCTTGGCCACCTTGGCCACCTTGCCCACCGTCATTACGGGGCAGACCGGGGATGCGCTCTCCTCCGGAGCTACCCTGGCTGCCCTGGTTGCCCTGACCGCCTTGGTTGCCCTGGCCGCCTTGTCCGTTAGGTACATTGGGCGCCGCCGAACCAGCTGGTCTGTCCTGGGCGTCGCAGGCCGCGATCTGATTGGGGCAGCTCTCTTCTACGCAGGTCTGATCCTGGCACTGATTGCTCTCTACACACGCGCTGATGGCTTCGACGGCCCCTTGAGCGCGACTCGTCCCGCTCTGGAAGCAGGCGTCAAGACAGGACCGGTCTCCCGCGGCGCAGTCACTGAAACACGCGTAGATCTCATTACAGGTGAGGCCTGACTCGGCGCCACCACCCAGCCCCTCGATGCGCTCCTCCGGATCGCCGTTGCTCATCTCGCTCGGTGGGACCTCGGCCGGCTCATCGTTGATGGGGGTGTCGCCCAGGGTGGGAAGCTCCTCGGCCGTCTCCTCGTTCTCAGCGCCGTCTCCCCGTACCCGGATGGAGCGACTTTCGTCTTCGGTGGTGGCGGCGGCGTCTTCCTCACCGCACCCGATTAATAGTGTGGCCAATAAGAGCGCGCTGAGGCACCCAACTGCGATGTTGTTGATGGTCTTCATTTCGTTCTCCCCACTTGATCAACTCAGCCCGCAACTGTTCGGATTGCGGCGATGTGTTAGTTAAGTGAAGATTACTCAACAAGAAAATTACTAATATTCGTATAAAAGGTTCAGATTTACTGAACATCAAGATCAAGGGCCTTTAGCAAGACAAGGCAGGTGGTCGTGATCAGCTCAGCTCTTGGACGCTCAGACTCGGGTGACGGTGGCCGAGTTCTTCTCGTTCTCACGGGCCTCGACGGACACGACCCAGACGCGACCGTCGGTGGTCTCGCGGACCCAGGCGTCGATCCAATCGAAGACGAACCGCGCCGTGCCCTCCATGCCGACGTCGTCGTAGACCACGAGCTTGGCGGCGCCCTTGGCCTCAAGAGCGCGGAAGTCAGGGAGCAGAGGGTCGTCCGCGTCGAGGAGTAGTGTGTGGTCGAAGTGCTCCTCGAGCCAGGCCTTGACCGGCTTGAGCTGGCCGAAGTCCATGACGAAGCCGTTGACCGTACGCTCCTTAGATTCGAACCAGACGGTAAAGCTGCGGCTATAGCCATGAACGTGAGCACAATGCCCTTCGTGGCGCCAGCGCCGGTGGGAGCAAGGATAGCCCTTAAAGGTCTTGGATGACCGATACACGACCCCGTCTTCGCTCATGGTGTCTCCTGGATCAATGGCCGAGAAAGCCGCCGATGGATAGCCCTGTTTCCCAAATTGGTCAATGATCTGTTGACATTTTGGGCAATCAGCCCCAGGATCCGCCGACTTTTTGCCGGAGACGACCATGAAGAAAGCAGTCATCCTGAGCAGCGGCGGACTCGACTCGACCACCTGCATGGCCGTAGCCGTCAGCCAGGGGTTTGAGCCTATCGCCCTGTCTTTCGATTATGGCCAGCGCCACCAAGTGGAGTTGCAGGCCGCGCAGAAGGTGGGCGATCACTACGGGGTCAAGAACCACTTCGTCACGCCAATCAGTTTGTTTCGCGACATCGGTGGCTCTGCGTTGACCGACGACATCGAGGTGCCCAAGGGTGAGTCCGTGGGTGACATCGGCGACGACATCCCGGTGACCTACGTCCCCGCGCGAAACCTCGTGTTCCTGTCCATGGCCGTAGGCGTCGCCGAGACCCAGGGCGCCAGCGACATCTTCATCGGTGTGAACGCCCTGGACTACTCCGGCTACCCCGATTGCCGTCCCGAGTTCATCGAGGCCTTCGCCAAGACCGCCAGCATCGCCACCAAGGTGGGCGTCGAGGGGGACAGCCTGACCATCCACACCCCGCTCATCGACCTGACAAAGGCGCAGATCATCGAGCTGGGGGCCAGCCTGGACGCGCCCTACCACCTGACCCACAGCTGCTACGCGCCCACGGAGGCCGATGAGTCCTGTGGCCAGTGCGACTCGTGCCTGCTGCGGCTCAAGGGCTTCGCTGACGCCGGCTTGTCCGACCCCATCGAGTACGCGAAAAGCTGATGGGATACTCGGTCAAAGAGCTGTTCTTCACCCTCCAAGGTGAGGGCGCCCAGACAGGGCGGGCGGCGGTGTTCTGTCGCTTTACGGGCTGCAACCTGTGGACGGGGCGAGAGAAGGACCGTGACAAGGCGGCGTGTACCTTCTGCGATACAGACTTCATCGGCACCGACGGTCCGGGCGGAGGGCGCTTCAAAGACGCCGAGGCCCTGGCGCGTCGCATCCGCGATGAGTGGGACCAGCACGCGCGAGGTGGCCAAGCTTATGTGGTGTTCACCGGCGGCGAGCCGTCACTCCAGCTCGACGCGCACGTCATTGAGTGGTGCCACGAACTGGGCATCGAGGTGGCCATCGAGACCAACGGCACCAAGGCCTTGCCCGACGGGATCGATTGGATCTGCGTGAGCCCCAAGCCACGCAGCACGGTGGTGCAGAAAACTGGCCACGAGATTAAGTTTGTCTACCCCCAGCCCGAGCTGAGCCCCGACGACTTCGCCGAGTGGACCTTCGACAATTGGTTCATCCAGCCCATGGATGGGCCGAACCTGCAGGCCAACGTTCAGGCGGCCACCGAGTATTGTATGCATAACCCCAAGTGGCGCCTGTCCCTGCAGACCCACAAGCTGATCGGAATCCCATGAGTCAGTACGTCGCGAATCCAGCAGACCTGCCCGACCACGCCAGCGAGCACGACAGCCGCGAGCTGGCCATTGACCGGGTGGGTATCCGCAATCTGCGCTACCCCATCAGCGTGCTGGACAAGCAGAAGAAGCAACAGCACACCGTCGCTGACTTAGGTCTCTTTGTGGGCCTGCCCCAGCAGTTTAAGGGCACCCACATGAGCCGGTTCATCGAGGTGCTCAACACGGTCCGTGGCGAGCTGACCATCCGCAATATGCCGGCGGTGCTCACCCAGATTCAGGAGCGCTTGGAGGCTGACGACGCCTACCTTGAGGCCGAGTTCCCCTACTTCGTCGAGAAGGCCGCGCCCGTCAGCAAGGCTCGCTCGCTCATGGAGTACAAATGTGGCTTCACAGCCTCCGTCCAGGGTGATGTCCACGACTTCGTCCTGAACGTGGCGGTGCCCGTCAAGAGCCTCTGCCCCTGCTCCAAGGCCATCAGCGAGCGCGGCGCTCACAACCAGCGGAGCGTCATCCAGGTCGAGGTGCGCTCCACCAGCTTCGTGTGGATCGAAGACGTCATCGAGGCGGTGGAGTCCTGCGCGTCGTCTCCCCTCTACGCGCTCTTGAAGCGCGAGGACGAGAAGTACGTGACCGAGTACGCCTACGATAACCCCAAGTTCGCCGAGGACCTGGTCCGCGATGTGGTCATCGCCGTGCGTAACCTAGAGGGCGTCTACTGGTTGAAGGTCAGCGCCGATAACCACGAGAGCATCCACAACCACAGCGCGTATGCCGAGATCGAGTGGTCTTCGGAGCCCCTGGCCCGCACCCTGCCCACGCCCACCGAGACCCCCAAAGAGACAGCCGGCTTCGCCTTCGGCCACTGGTTAAAGGACCAGCGCGCCCAGCTGAACATGAGCCAAGCCGACCTGGCCGCCCAGCTGAACGTGACGCCATCGTACCTATGCCGCTTAGAGGCCAACGATCGCGCCCCGTCTACAGAGCTCCTCGAGCGCCTGGCGACCCTGCTGAGCGT
>CALELH010000788.1 GCA_937902595.1 uncultured Myxococcales bacterium | reverse complement strand
TGGTATGTGGAGAGAGACGCTCTACAGGACGTTCTGAATTGCCCGGTACGATTGGTCAATGACTTCCACGCCCAGGCCTTCGCAGCGCCGCATTTATCTGCTGGCCAGGTTGTTCCATTGGACAAGATTTCAGACCGGCAGCCTGGGCACATCGCGTTGATCGGGGCAGGCACCGGGTTGGGAGAGGCTCTCTCTGTCTGGAATGGCTCCTCTTATTTTGCTGTGGCGGGTGAGGGGGGACACAGTCGGTTTGGACCAAGGGATGACCGCCAGTTAAAGGTCTTGCTGGGGCTGAGGGCTCGATGGCCCGACCATGTCAGCGTAGAGCGCGTCGCGAGCGGTCCTGGCATCTTGAACATCTATGATGTCTTGAGAGGAGATGCACCGCGGCACCCCGACCTTGAGAACGGTGATCCATCAGCGGCGATTACTCGCCTGGCGCTGGCCCAAGAATGTTCAGTGGCCCAGGCAGCTCTGGAGGTCTTCGTCGATGTTCTCGCTGATGAAGCTGCGAGCCTCGCCCTCAAGTGTAATGCTCACTTGGTCTTGGTGAGCGGTGGGGTTCCCCCACGAATTCTCCCTGTTTTTGAGGAGAGATTCCGTGCCTCTTTTGAGAATAAGGGCCGGTATAGATCGCTCATGGAGGGGATCCCTGTGAGAGTGGTGATCGAACCTAACTTTGGGCTCCTGGGTGCCGGCTACGCTGGGCTAGAGCTCGTTTAAAGACCTAAGCGTCCATTCGCTCGCCACCATGACGCAGCACTGAACAGCGCCGCGGGAGGCATAGATCCACTGAACGAGCAGCCTCGACGACTAAGGTGATATTGGGCAGGGCGCTCTGACCGTCAGGTGTAATCGCGACCTCACTGCCTGTAGTCCTACTCTCGGCCCTAAACGCGATCTCCGATGGGAGCGTTGCGCTCCTGAGTCCGTGCAGCTCTTCCGCTGGAAGCTCCCCGAGTGGGAGATCGAGCGAACCCTCTGCAGGGAGCAGCGCCTCGAGGTTTTGCGACCAGTCTCCAGAGGTCAGTCGCTTACAGAAAACTCGCTCGGTTCCGTGATTCTCAACGCGCATACTAAATCTGGGCTCGCCGTCGGATTCCTCTCGCACGACGATGAAGTCGAGATCCCGATTGAGAGAGAGTTGGTCGGGCTCCGAGAGACAAAACTCATGCTCAGCCATCCGGCTTGAGTCGAGGACCTCGATCCAACTGGCCGTGTACTCCTTGAGGATGCCAGGGTGTTCGATGACGTCCTCAGAGCGCGCCTCTTCGAGAACGACACGATGGCCAATATACCGTTCCAGGATGGGTTCGTATGCGTTCGCGACGCTACCCAACATCTTGTCTCCAATGGACGCGATGTTCTTGTTTTGAGCCTTAAGGACAGCAGCTCCCTGGCCTTTCTTCACCTGGCTCATCGCGACCCCGATACTCTGATTAAAGGCGTCACGGAAGGTGTTGAAGAAGTTGCGGAGGTTACGTCTCAAGCGTCGATAGAAGCTTGGGTGGTACGTGCGTTGAATGTCTCTTAGCCGCTCCGCCTGCCGCTCAGGGATCAGCTCGTCATGATATCTATAGATCGCCTGAATCGTGTTCAGTTCAGCCGGAAAGAGGATATAGCTCGTCTCCTCGTGACCACGGGTATCTTTGTTCGACACTCGGTAGACAAGCTCGACGCCACTAGAGAAGACCTCAAGCCGGCCCCAGATGAGGCGACCATCGGTCAGTTCGATGGTGACCTGGTAGCCGGCGAAGTCTTTAAGGCAACCGTCGAGACTACGCCGCCGGGTGTATACGCCGATCACAGCGGACATGAAGATGACGCTGATGGTCAGAAAGAACAGAGAGTCCATTCCGAAGCCTTGGGTTATTTACTGATGTGTTGAGCATAGGCCCAAGTGGCTCGAGACGCCAAAAAGCGTATGCGTCTTACCTGCTTTAGCCTGGGCGAGCGCGGTTGACGAAGCTTAGAACCCCGTCGATAGCTCCCTGGTCCATCGTCGACTCACTCCGGAGCGACGAGGTGACGCATCCCGCGGCTCGGGCCTCGAACATCGTAGACCAGAAAGTTCATGTTCTCATCAAGCACATCGATGTGTGGCATCGCGACGACGCTCAGGTACTCCCGTAGCCGTAGATCCTGGTCTCCTAATACGAGGATGTGATGATTGGGGAAGGTGTCATGCCATCGAGTCACGTCGTCTTGACTCACCGGGGTGCTCCCCGAGAAGAGGACGGTGACCCAGAAGATCTCCTCATTATTGATCATGTCGAGCACGCGGTCGTAGCTGGAGTTCCACCAGGCAAAGTCGTCCATGACCGAGACATCCCCCGTCGCAAAGTACTGAGCCATCGCCTTGCATGGGGTGCAAAACCAGGTGCCAACGTCGAGGACGATCTTCTTACCCCGGCCCGCCAAGTCGTAGAGGTCGAAGGTGTCCCCATACTGGTCGATCGTTCGCCACCGAGGCATACGCGCACCTTCCTGAGGCGGGATATCCCAGCCCGGATCCTCAAGTTGGTCTTTCTTCATATTGTATGGCCAGCCACCTTGATAGATGACTGAGTTAGGGTCATTGGGATCTGTGCCGGCATGGCGCTCTTCTGCGTCGCTATATCCATCACCATCTGAGTCGCCATCACCCGGGGGAGCCATGGCCGAGTCGGCGCGGACACCTGAGTCAGGCGGCGCCGCGAGGTTTGATGAACCATCGGTGTCACTCACGCCGCTGTCAGCGTTGACCTGGACGTGAGCATCTTGAGCGACCACGTCACTCGACGCTTCGCTATCGCTGACCACCACGGTCACTCCACCAGCGCTCTCTGTAGTCTCAGCGCATCCATAGAGCGCGAGCGTCCCTGCGCAGAACACTAGGTAAGCGATGCTCTTCTTCATGGGTCCCCCTCTTCGGGCTGTTCCCGAAATGACCACTCTGTACAGTAGGGGAGCCATGAACGAGACGCCAGCGAGAGGCGGAATTATCCTTGGGTTGAGCAGGGCGCATCGAGCGCTAATTGAAGCCGTAGTTGAACGGTGCACGCGCTCCCGTGCGGTCAATGATAGCCCATTGGATGTGATCCGAGAGGCTCTCAGCGCGCAGGATGAAGATCCAGTTCTCTTCAATACCTTCACCGTTCTCTGGCGAGAACCCTTCAGCTCCGAACAGCTCGAGTAGGGCTGTGTCGCGATTCAAGAAACAGCGGACCCTCTCCGTGTTGTCTGGATCTAGGCAGGGGCCGTCGCGCAAATCACTGACCAAACTCAGCGGGCTCTCAATGTCTCGGCCGTCCGTTAGAAAGCTGTTAAGCGCGCCCGAAAGAGCCGTCTCAAAGTCGACTTCACCTCCATGAAGCTCCGCCTGAGCGAGCACCTCCATTTCGGGGATCCCCGTTCTCATGTCGCTCACGCCATGCGCAGCCAAGACGCGTCGTGTGATTTGGTCGACGGTCTCCTGCATCGGCTCTCCGACGTCGGCGTCACCAAGATCGACGGAGACGGATGTGTCGGCTGGAACAGCCTGATCCAGTACGCTCTCAGCGTCGTTCAAGGCGCTCGCGTCCATGGCCGCTGTCTGCACATCTGGGACACTGGCCATGTCTGCGCCTCGACCCGCATCGGACGGTTCGGCTGCGTCGTGGTCCGCCTCGGCATCGGAGACGGCCATGCCATCAACAGAGCGCGCCGCGTCCGCCGGCGTCATCGTTGAGTCGTTCGAGTCTAGACCGAGGTCAGCGCCCCCTGGGACTTGGTCGACTTTTACATCGCAGCCCCCGAGAAGTAGAGCGATCCAGAACAGGCAAGTGCGGGCAAAAAAACTCATGGTGATGTGGTCTCTCCTACTGCCGACGGAAGGCGCATTCGACGCGCGCGTCGACGGCTCCCATGATACTCAGACATTCGACAGGCTGCCCATTCGGCGGGCTCACGTTGCAGGTTGTGTCCGTGAAACCAACAGCGCTCATGGTGTCGATGGTCACTCCGGCTCTCGGCGCCAGTCGCTCGCCGGGTGCACATGGCACGCTCCCGTTGGAGCAGCAGAACTGGACGTTACTCTCGGCTGGACAGGTCAGCTCACAGAACATGTCCATAGAGCCTCGATCGTTCCGATTCCGATTGCCCTGTACCAGGCAGCTTTGATTCGTGGCTTGGCAGTACGCAAAGAGGCGAGCGTTAAAGTTCACCCAACCGCTGCTCACGACGCGGATCAATGGGTCTCGGGGACAAGCACCGTCTAAACACATCGCCCCGCCTCCGCAGGGGATCCCGTCGGAGTCACGCTCACACATGGCAGCGCGATCCTCGGTGGTCGCGGCACATTCGCCGCCAACGCAGGTATAGGTGGCGACTCGCTCTTCATTCTCTCCCTGTTGATCGCAGATGTTCTCGAACTGACAGGGGGTCGCCCGAACGACCTCGGGGTCAGGGCACTGTTCATCTGAGTCGCAGGCTGTGCACCTGCCCGTCTCCTCGCTGCAGTCCTCCGGGGATGGGCACGGGAGCTCGCCCGCGATGCACTCTCCTTCGACACAGCGCTCCACGCCATTGCAGAAGAGGTCATCATCGCACGTCCCATCGTTCGTTGGGTTCTCGCAAACGCCGTCGGCGCACAGATCGTCGGTGCATGGGTTCCCGTCATTACATTCAAAGTCGCGGACACAGCGAAAGCCAATGTCGGGCTCGACTGAGGGCGCCACATCCTGCTCGATGCGGCCCATGTCTTCTGGGGCCGATCCTTGATCCATGTGGGATACGTCAGTCAGAGAGGTGTCCAGGGGATCGGCAGCGTCGAACTCGAGTTCGCGACTCGCGTCATATTCTACGGGGCCCGCGTCTGACTCGTTTGAGCCTGTCTGCCCTGAGCAGGCCGTTACGCAGAGCGCGAGCGCGATGGGCCAAATGGAGGTATTTATCGAGTGGCCGAGTGTGGTCATCATGACAGTCCCTCTCCCCCTATTACTTCGGTGATGGACTCGATTATGGGGGATCGGCATCGAATTACCAATTGTGTCTGATGCCTGTGAGTCGATCGGCGGGTGACCATGCGTTCAGACGATGACGCAGTGACCGCCCCGTCTTGGATCTCCGCCGCCGTCGAAGCGGCCGTCTCGAAGTCGGCTGGCGAGGTTGACGCCTCCAAAGAACAGGTGGGGGTCTTCGAAGGGGACAAACCGCTCACTCGAGATCTCTTTGAGGGCACGGACGTTCGCCGATCCAAAGGTCTCTGCGTTCAGGACACCGGCCTCGTAGTGAAGCCTCGGCTCATTGACGGCGGCGCTCGGGGTGAGCCCGTCATCGATCAGAGAACCGATCACCTGAAGGATCGCCGTTCGAATACGATTAGATCCGCCCGTACCTAGGACATGTAGCCCACCGTCCGCGGCCTCCACGATCGTAGGAGACATCATGGTGGCCAGTCGTTCACCTGTCGGGGCTGTACCAAATCCGTGGGGTAGCAGGTCATCCTCACCAAGGAAGTTGTTCATCATGATGCCCATCCCATCGATGAGACACGCGTTGCTCTCACCATGGCTCAGGGTGACGCTGGCGGCGTTGCCATCCTGGTCGACGACGCTGATATGTGTCGTTGACGGTGGGCCCCCGGGGAGCGCAGGGCTGGCGAGTGATCCTTGGATCCGGGTTCGGAAGTCATGCACGCACCAGTCGAGGTCTGCTCCGCTCGTCGCGAGTCGCCCTACGAGGCGAGCTGCATCCGCCGTGGCCATCGCAGCGCAGAGCGCCCGCTCACGACTGAAGTCCTCCGCTCTATGTTCTGTGAGCAAGAGGCGCATCAAGCCGATCATGGGGCCTCCCGCGGCTGGCGGGGGCATCGTGTAGACCAGGGCGTCGCCGCTCTTCACCGTCAGCGGCGGGCGCTCGATAACCTGGTAATTATCGAAATCCTCCGCGGTCAGAAGCCCGCCGTTGTCAGGCCCAAACTGCGCCAGCATTTGAGACCGCATCGGCCCATCATAGAAGTCCTGCCAACGTTGGTCAGCGAGGGCCTCCAATGTATCCGCGAGCACCGGGAGACGGAACGAATCTCCGCTCTCCAAGAAGCGTCCCGTGGGCGCGAAGATCGCCTTGGGCTCGGGCTGACTGATAAGGATCGGTGCCAGGAACTGCGCGAGAGCTGCCTGCCTTGGCCCAAGAACCGCTCCCTCCCTCAAGAGACGGCAGGCGGGCTCAATGACCTCGGCCAACGAGAATCGCCCCCAGCGCTCCTGAGCGGTACAGAGCCCAGGGATGTTCCCTGGCACCCCAGCTGAACCAGCGCCTACATAGAAGCTCTGAGTCGTCGGACCGTAGTTCAGATCGATGCTGTAGAAATCGAGGTTCTCGACCTCAGATTGTTTGAGTTGTGGCGCGTTCCCGAAGAAGTCCAGCACGGTGACCTCTTGGGTGGCGCCATCACGAACCAGCATCATCCCACCTCCAGCGAGGCTGGTGACCGTGGGTTCGCCGGCGGCGACAGCGAAGCTCGCCGCTACAGCCGCATCGACGGCGTGACCGCCGGCAGCCAATATCGCTGCGCCGGCTTCGGCGGTTGGGCGGGAACCCGCGGAGATGACACCTTGCATGAGCTCGTCCTAACTGGATGGACCTGACACTGAAAGCAGATGACGCATCGCGCTGAATTCGTCAATGG
Organism: uncultured Myxococcales bacterium; assembly: GCA_937902595.1. Taxonomy (GTDB): domain Bacteria; phylum Myxococcota_A; class Bradymonadia; order UBA7976; family UBA1532; genus UBA1532. The sequence goes on along the minus strand of CALELH010000788.1, from coordinate 8,835 downwards.
TCGAGCGACCAGTTGTCGCGAGTTCGGCGAGAATCTGACCGATAATCGGGGCAAACTTGAACCCATGACCGGAGAAGCCGGCTCCGATGGTGATCCGGTCATCATCGGGATGCACATCGACGATGAAGTCGTCTGTCTCGGTGCTGGTATATGGGCAGGTGTTGGCGTCTCCGCGGCTGAGGGGTACTCGGAAATGGTGGGCGATGAAGTCGTCCAGAGAGGCGAGAAGCTTGGGTCGGCAATGCGGTGGATCGTCAGGATCGTCAATGGTGCCGGAACGACGATGGTGCGCGGCCTTGAGGGTGTCTTGATCTTCAGGGAGACCATAGTAGATCTCGTCGTCTGTCCGACCGAGGAAGACCCAAGCAAAATCTCCTCCTGGGGGGCCAGCAGTCAATGAACTCTGGTAGTAGCCAACGTCTTGGCGATGGACCATGAGTCTCGGGAGCAATACGGGGAGCAGGCGAGCACTCCAGGCGCCCGCCGCCACTACGACCCGTTCGGCGCTAAACTCTCCAGCGTCTGTCGAGACAATGATACGGGGTCCTGAGCGATCAAGTTGCTGGACCTGTACGCCCAGATTCAAGTCGACGCCACGCGCTCTCAGTAGAGCGTTGATCCCGTGCCGAGTGTCCTCTGCGTCGATGGAGCCGGCCGTATGATCATGAATCACCGAGCAGCCCTGGAGTTTAAGTGTACTGAAGAGCGCCTTTGCCCTAGACAAGGTCACCCGCTCAGCGTTCGCTCCACCACGAGCGACGCCATCAGCATAGGCTTCTACCAGACCACCCTCGGGGCCGAAGAAGCAGCCTGGTAGCCTTCGGATCAGCGAAGCGCCAAGCTGAGCCTCAAGCCGTGGCCAGGTGTCTCGCCTCGCTCGTTGCATGAGGCGCACATAATCTGGATTGGGGTAGGTTGTGCGGGCGATACGTACTCGCCCATTTGAGCTGCCCCTTCTGTGGCCGATGGTGGCTTGCTCAATGACACCGACTCGACCCACGCCTCGCTCGGTGAGGCCCCATCCGGTCGCGAGCCCCATAATTCCGCCACCTATGATGAGGACGTCATAATCTCGCTGTCTTAATTCTTGGCTCATCGCAGGGGGACTACTCCTCTTCGTTTGAGGTGCCCTTAGCTCTCTGTGCGAGACTCTTCATGAGAGACTCCCAATGGTGCTCTGTCTCTTCTGGAGAGACGTCTTCTGTCTCTTGAGGTGGGATAGAATGATCCCTGATCCGAGCGGTCATGATCTCCGTGTCTCTCAGATCTGCGCCATCTAGGCGCGACCCGCGAAGGTCGGCCCCTCTTAGGTCCGCATCGCGGAGGTCAGCCCCGCGGAGGTCAGCGCCGATCAACTTTGTCCGCTTTGCGCGCGCCCCCGTCAGGTCCATTCCCGAGAGGTCGGATTGCTTGACCTGACTCTCGCTCAGTCCCGTGTCGCCACGCGCAGCGATCGCCTCCATGCGTCGATTTGCTGCGCGGAGACGCCGGGCTAGGATGACGGCTAGATTTCGATACAGTTTCTGGAGCAACGCGTGACTGGCGTGCACGAGGGCAGCCTGGTCGAACTCAAGCACAACAGCCGTTCCTCGAGCGGCGACTCGAGCTGAGCGTGGGGCCGCGTCTACGGTCGCCATCTCTCCCACTGTCGCGCCCGGCTCCAGTTGAGCGAGGACCTCTTTCTTTCCGCCATGCTCGCGGGTCACGACCGCTTGACCGCTGATCAGGATAAACATGGACTGGGCTTCGACGCCCTCTTCTACGATGACCTCATTGTCGCCGATGGTACGCTTGGTGGCGTGTTGCAGGAGCTGCATAACTTCTTCGGCTGAGAATCCCTCGAAGAGGAGTACTCGCTCCTGTAAAACACTCAGTCGTTCGGGACTCAAGTTGAGCATTCCGCAAGCCTCAGCTGAGCAGCTCTGTGACAACAGTCTTCATCATATCCGATCATTGAGATGTCCCAAAAACAATCAGAGGAGGTAAAACTACACCCCCTCTCCAATTCGTTGTCGAATGGGCTTCATCGGAGCTGTTTGGATGAAATTGGTTGTCAAGGAGCCCGGTTACAATTAAGTCGGAGGACTCGACCGGGAAGGTTTTAGACTTTTCGGTTGTTTCGTCTGAATGAACTGCGTCTCTAGGCCGTTGACTCAGACACTGAAACCAACAGCATCGATGCTCCCTCAGAACGGCGTGGGAGCTGAATCTAAATGAGTGACCCTTCGAGGAGTTTTGATGAGTATCTTGCGTGTTTTCATTCCCTGCCTAATCGTCCTCTCCCTGACGGCCACAGCGGTCGCTGGGCCTAAGGAAGACGCGGCGCTCTTACCGAGCGGCACCAGCTTCGTGATTCAGGCCGACCTCGCCGCCCTTAAGGCGACGCCGCTCTTTAAGCAGTTGGTCTCCTCGAACCCCGTCTATCCAACATTTGTGAGTCAGTTTCAGCTGAGAACAGGTGTGAACGTTGACACCCAGGTGAAGACCATCACCATCGGAATCGTCGACAATAAGCAAGGCGACGGGATGTTCATGCTCATGGACGCGCCCTTGAATCTAGCGACGCCCGCGTTGAGCGCGCCGACTGTGAAGCGTCGGCGAGTGGGAAAGAACGATTACTACGTTATCGGCGGTCGTGAAGGCGCCCTCGCTAATTTCAAGGGACGCACTTTGATGGGACCTGAGGATCTCTTGCGTCAGATCCTCACGTCGAAGAAGCGAGTCTCCAAGAAGATGAAGGCGGCGTCCGATGGTCGGGCCACGGCTGCCCAGTTATGGATCTTTGGAGAGCCTCCAAAGGGCAAGATGCAGGGCACCGATGATTTCAACTATATCAACGCCAGCTTGGACCTCTCAACGGGGTTAAATGTAGATCTGGCGCTCATCGGTCGACCGGAGACTATCAAGACGATGGTCGACCAATTTCAGATGCAGAAGCAGGCCATCGCGGCCAACCCAATGATGGCGATGGGCATCGGTGGATTGCTCAGTAAGCTCAACATGGTCGGCAAGGATACAAGCCTCAATGTGACTCTGCGTCTCACACCAGCGGAGCTCGCCCAGCTTCAGGCGATGCTGCAGTCTATGCTCCAGGCCCAGGCAGCAGCGGCGGGACAGGGCGGCGGTGTACCCCCGGGGATGCCCGGGATGCCCGGGATGCCCGGAGCCCCAGGAGCGCCTGGAGCTATGCCCCAGATGCCTATGATTCCTCCTGGTCGGACGATCAAGCCTCCATCGACCAAGTAGCAAAAAGTACCTTCCATGTGACACCTTATAGGGGACACGTCTCTACAAGGGTGGTGAATGCAGGCGGATGATCGCGACGACCTAAGCTTCGCGCGGCAGCTCTCCGATGGAGAGCCGGTCGCTGTGCTGCGGTTCGAGGCGCGATATCGGCGTGTGATTCATCACGCGTTTGGACGTGCCTGTGCCCGTTGGCGTCCAGAGGTGCCCGTAGAAGCCGAGGATTATGTCCAAGACTTTGTCGGGTTCCTCTTTGACGACGGCGGCCGCCGACTCCGCTCCTACGCAGGCCGCGCGAGCTTTGGATCTTGGCTCTACACGGTGGCGCTGCGCTATTTCCAGCGTGCGCTCTCCAGGTTGGCTAAGGACAGGCGCTCGGGGGCGATCTTGACGGAGCTACCAGACCGCGGAGATCGAAACCCTGAAGCCCTCGCGGCGGCGGCGTTAGACGCAGAGCGGTTGAGGGATGCGGTGAGTCAACTCAGCGCCGAGGATCAGCTGCATGTCCGGCTGTTCTTCGTCGAGGGACAGAACGCGAGTGAAGTGGCCAGAACTTTAGGTAAAGGGGCTTCCGCTGTGCGGATGCGCAAGATGAGAATTCTTGAGCGTCTCCGCAGTCTATTGGAGTCCTTAGAGGATGAGTCGTGAACGACGCCCGCTACGATGAGCTGGAGCAGCGCTTAGGTCGCCTTGACCTACAGCTGTCCGTGCGTGGTGACCACGTCAGCGATGAGCGACTCGCAGAGATCGTGACTGGCGTCGACGTCACGGATTCGGAGGCAACACACCTCGCGGGATGCGACGAGTGCCTCGAGGTCTTGATGGCGCTAGGAGAGGGACTCGAAGACCTCTCGACTGAGCAACCAGAGCTGGCGCTCCTGATGACTGAGCCGCCGGTCACTCGCCGGCCGGCAACGGTCGCGACGACCCTGATCGTCCTGAGTCTGGCGGCCTGTGCCATGGCCGCGACTGGCTGGTACGTCCGCGGTCAAATGGAGTCGCTCTCACCAGCCTCTACCCAATCTGATGGGATGGATCCCAGGGCCGAGGAGAGAGCTCAGCCCAAGGAGCGCGCGGTCGAGGCAGCGCCGGACCGAGCACCGGCAGTCATCGCGCCTAAAGCTGCTCAAGACGCCCCGAGAGGGGTGGTCAATGAGGGTGGCGAATCGAAGTCCGCCGAAGAGGTGGAGAGGTCCGTTAAGATGGCAGAGGCGGCGAGGCACGCTGAGATGAAGGTGCCCACGGCGAAGCCAGAGGAACCGGCTGTACCTCGCGCGCAGGGAGCGACGAGATCCTCGATTAAGGCTCGAAGCGATTTGAAGTCTCAGCCCAAGCGTTCGCTTCGTCGTTCTGTGGTCTCCAAGACGCCCCAGACGAATGGTGAAGGCCTCAATGGTCGTGATGGGCCCAAGGCCTTCGACCGCGTAGCCGTCGATGGCGCGCCCCGCGGTTTCGGTCAGCTACGGCTCAACGCTAAGCCTGCAGCGCGGGTGTTCATCGATGGTAAAGATCGAGGTTGGACCCCGGTGGTCGACCTCCGCCTACAGGCCGGCCCACACGATGTTCGCTTAGTCTTCGAGAGCGAACTGGCCGAGAGGCGCGAAGATCGCTTTAGGGTGCTCATCGAGTCCGAGAAGACCTGGAGCACGGTTCGGGACAACCGCAAAGCGAGCCTCCGCAAGTAAGCCGGACAGCGTCGTCAACAGGCCCTTCCCCAAAAGAAAACGGCGAGCCCAAGGTGAGCCCGCCGTCGTTATGACCTAGGTCAGCGTGTCCTTACTTCCAGAGCTTACTCTTTAGGCGCTGGAGGCACTTGCGGGCGCAGGCGTCCTTGCCGATTGGACCGCCCTTCGCCTTCTTGCACTTATTGGTGCAGCGCTTAATGAACTTGCTCGGGCGGCACTTGTGCTTCTTCTTGCCTGCGGTCTTCGAGACCTTGGTGAGGCACTTGTCGCGGTGCTTCCCGATGAGAGCCAAGCACGACTTGGCGGCCCGCTTACAGTCATACTTGCCAGTCTTACCTTTGGCTTTCTTAGCCTTCCTAGCGCGCTCAGCCTTCTTACTCTTCTTACTCTTCTTACCCTTCTTCGCCTTTTGGCCACTCTTCATTTGCCGAGCGATCTTGGACTTTCTCTTCACGCGCTGCTTTCTCGTGGCGCCTCGCTTATTGCGCAGCGTCTTGGCTGCCGCCGAGAGCGCTGGTTTCGGATTCTTCTTTGACTTGTGGAGCTTATCCCGTTCTAGGTCAGCCTTATTGACCAAGTCGGCTGAGAGTTGAGTCGTCGCAGCGAGATGGCAATAAGCGCTACCCTTGTTCACGTTCTTACGCTTCGCTTTGCATTTAATCTGAACCAGCTGACCTTTGGTGTTCTTGCCGCTGACCTTCAGTTCTTTCTTATTTGTTGGCTGGCCTTTAGCGCGGTAAGTCCCATGAACTTTTCTCTTCTTATTGAGGACTGACTTGATGTTCTTGACGCCCTTAAGTCCAAGCTTACTCGCGAAAACGCATTGTTTGAGCTTAGGCTGCTTGGCTAAGTTAAACACGGCCTCGCTGTTCGTTCCCTTATAGGCGGTGTGGTAAATCTTGTTCTTCCAAGGACCTTTCTTCGGCTTATCTTCGATGACCTTGCTGATCACCTCGGCATAGATAATGTCCTTCTTCCGCTTGAAGGTAAGATCACCAGCGAGGATCATCTTGGCGCCCCCGATGTCCTTATCGCCTGCTGCGTGCTCAGAAAGGACAATCTTCTTCCCCCCTTTAAACAGTCCGCTTCTCTTAATGCGGACTTTGGAGGCGCAGTTTGATGTGTACAGAGTGGGGAGCCCGCTGAGACGGGCGAGAATGGGGAGCTTGGCGTCAATGTCGCGGTAGTCCTTCGCTAACTGACGACATTTTTTGTTGAGCCTGTCGCCGCATTTATTGTCGAGAACTGCGGTCTTGAGTGCGCGAAACTCTTTGTCCCATTTCTTGAACTTGGATTTGACGTTCGCCAACACAGCTTTGCGGGTCTTGCCCGTACCCATGGCAAAGTGAGAGTCATTCTTACGGATTGTGTCGGCCTGATTGACGATCTCGCGGAGGTCCCATAACGCGTTGACGAGCACCTCCTGGTCATCCTCATCCACTGTCGTCGCGAGAGGAGAACCTTGGCCTGGATATCCGTCCGCCCATTGCGAATATGAGCCAACATACATCTTGACCAGCATCTTCTTTCCGCCGTCTCCGCTGTTGGCCTTCTCGTACATTTGAACGAGATCTGCGGTGGTCGTCGGGTTCTTGTCATAGGCTGAGTCGCTGGATGTAGCGCGTATTTCGAGGCTGTCTTTCCCGTATTTTTTCTCCATCTTTTTGGCGATGTCGAGATTGACGTTAACGCCGTCGCCCTTCTTGTTTGCGACAGACACGTCCACGCCCAAGTTCATATTATCCCAGCTCTTACCGTCTTGCTTCTTAACGGTCACCGAGCCGCGGAAACGGAAGCCCTTTTGGGTGCCAATAATAAATGAGTCGCCGCATGCCGCTGTGAACGCCTTCTTTCCGCCCGGTTCGGCCAGCTTGTCGATCCACTTCTGTTTGAGGCGAATCTGCGCGGCGTTGACGAACATGGGGTTGTCGTTGACGGTGACCTTGGCGACGATGGCCTTGCTGTATTTACTGACCTCCGTCCCCTTGGAGATGCTGAGATCGACGCCGGCCTTTATATCGGCAGCGCCAGCCGCAACCTTCAATTTGACACCGAGACCTAAGTCGAATGTGTCGACAAGCTCTGACCAACTCTCGACGACATTAAAAAAGACCGAGTTGTCGAGGGCTGTCTTTTCACCTGGCTCAGGCTGACCAACTTCGACACATCCACCGCCTTTGGGGAAGAGCTGATCGGTCTTGGTGTCATACCCGTATCCGATGCGCGCCGAGCTTTGCGGCTCGACCTCCGTCTGCGCAAGCGAGATAGCAGGGAAAAGCAGCCCGATAGCGAATAGTCCAATGAGGTGATTTCTCAATCTGCTCTCCTTATGAATTAGAGCCTGATTCATCTCGCCAGTCTTGGAGAACTGTGCGGGTTTCGCAAGGTTTTCGTTCACTTTTGCTGCGCTGGCAACTCTGGCTGCAGATCACCCCAAACGGCGCATAGACGCGCGTCGTGCTCAGGTATTCATCCCGAAAAAAATAGGGGCGCTGAGCTATCGGCGGCGCCGAAAGAGCCCCAACGCTAGGAGGAGGAGCCAGGCGGTTCCCGTGGAGCTCTGGCTGGCGTCACAGGCGCAGCCCTCGTCTACACCGCTGCGAGTCACGCTGATGGTGCGTGGACCGACTCCGGCGTCCTGCGCTGGCGCGCAGCCCTCGTCGACTTGTCCGTCGCAGTTATTGTCGAGTCCATCACCGCACAGCTCATCTGCGTTTGGATTAACATTCACCAGGTCGTCGCGGCAGTCGTCGGCGACGCAATAGCCGTCTCCGTCTGCGTCGGTGCAAGCGTCGCAGCCCTCATCGACCAGGCCATCGCAGTCGTCATCGAAGCTGTTGGCGCAGCGCTCGCTGGCGCCCGGGTAGGCCTCATCGTTAAAGGGGGCGCAGTCATCGCGGTCACAGGACCCGTCGGCGTCGCTGTCCTCGCAGGCCTCCATGCAGCCCTCATCGACTTCGCCGCTGCAATTATCATCGATGCCATTGCCGCAGACCTCGCGGGCTGTGGGCGCGACCTGGTCGTTATCAGGATCGCAATCTGCCTCATCACAGGCCCCATCATTATCGCGGTCCGAGCACGGCTCCCCGCTCTGACAAGCGCCGAACTCGACGGCGGTCCCTTCGTAGAGCTCGCAGATCGCGTCCGGATTCATGCAGTCCTCGGCCGAATAGCAGTTCTCCTGGCAGCGAGTCCCATCGCCCCGAAAGCGACACAGAGCGCCGTCTTCGCAAGAGATACTTCCAGCGTGGCACATCTCGCCGATGGCGCCTCCGCTGGTCTCGCGACAATAGGTAGACCCCCAGCCCTCGACGATGCACGCGTCTCCGGCGGCGCAGTCACCGCCGACGAGGCTACAGTTATCGGGAGGCATGCAGGATCGATACTGTCCCGCACATTCTTCAAACAGGCAGATGCGTTGTTGAAACGGGTCGCCAGCGAGCTCATTGCAGCTTTCGCGAATGCATTGGCCGAGGGCGTCGTATTGCTCTTGAGCGTCTAGAGTTCCTCTGCCGTAGCAGCTCTGGGCACAGGTCTGATCTCCACATTGATTCACACAGCCAAAGACCGTCTCGCAGTTCTCGTTGCCGGTACCGAAGCCGTCTTCACCGAAGCACGCGACATATTGGTTTCGACAGCGCTCCTGGATACAGCGCCGATCTCCATCAGGACATCGACTGCGTACACATTCGCCGACGGCGTAGTACACGTCTACGGTCTCTGGTTGAGCGTCCCAGAGGCACTGCTGCCCACAGGACTCATCATTGTCATCACAGCCGCGTAGACACTCGGCGATCTCTTCGCAGGTCGAGTCCGCACACAGCTCATTGTCGCAGACGCCATCAGCTGTGCAGGCGCCCGCACATAAACAGAGATTGGCGTTGGCGTTGCAGTTCGGGTTCTGGCC
>CALELH010000787.1 GCA_937902595.1 uncultured Myxococcales bacterium | reverse complement strand
GTCACCTTCGGAAGTCTCATCATCGCCGCTGGAGCGCTGGGGGGAGGCGTCTTCAAGTTTGGTTTCTTGCCTAAGCTTGAGAGTGATTATGTAACCGCGTCCGTCAGGCTGCCTCTCGGTACACCTCTCGATAAGACGAAGGGCTATCGAGATGTGGTCCAAAAGAGAGCGGAAGAGGTCATCGCCAAGTTCTCTAAAGACGGCGCTATCCACGAAGGGATCTTCGCTGTAGCTGGGGGCACAGCAGGCGGTGGTGGCGGCCCCGGGGGCAGCCGAGGAGGCTCCAAGGGCTCTCACCTCGCTCAAGTCCGTGTCAATCTGGTTCAGAGTGATCAAAGAGACTTCTCCTCGGGAGATTTTGCCCGCGCTTGGCGAGAAGCCGTCGGTGAGCTCGTCGGTGTCGAACGACTCAGCTTTCGCTACTCCTTTGGCGGCGCAGGTGGAGACCCCATCAACGTACGCATCGCTCATCCAGACATCGACACTCTGGAGAAGACGGCTCAGGTTATAGCTGGGCACATGAAGTCTCTAGAAGGGGTCACCGACATCGACCCAGGCTTCTCTCCCGGAAAGGAGCAACTCAACGTAAAATTGAGTGACCAGGGCCGCGCTCTTGGTTTGACGGAGCGACAACTCGCGACCACGCTTCGCTCGGCCTACTACGGTGCTGAAGCGCTTCGACAACAGCGAGGGCGCGACGAAGTCCGCGTCATGGTGCGGCGGCCACGATCAGACCGAGTCACTCGAGCCAGCCTCGAGTCCATGATCATTCGGACCCGGGAAGGCAAAGAGGTACCTCTGGGGGTCGCTGCTCGTCTAGAGATGGGTCGCGCATACTCAAGAATCTATCGAGTAAACGGGCGAAGAACCATCAGCGTGACCGCCGATGTCGACAAGAAGAGCGCCAATACAAACGAGGTGGTCTCAGCCATGCAGGCGGGTTTCTTACCAAACCTCGTCAGAGAGGTCCCAGGGCTCACCTACAGCCTTGAAGGTGAGCGAAAAGAGCAGCAAGAGAGCCTCGGCTCTCTGGGAAAGGGCTTCGCGTTCGCACTCCTGGTGATCTACTGCTTACTCGCCGTCCCTTTCCGAAGCTACCTGCAGCCCTTCCTGGTGATGTCCGCGATCCCGTTCGGGGCGTTGGGCGCGCTCCTCGGGCATTACTTTATGGACCTAGAGCTCTCGATCATGAGCATGATGGGGATCGTGGCGCTCTCTGGAGTCATCGTAAATGACTCGCTCATCCTGCTCGTGGCGACTAATGACATCCGCCGCAATGGAGGCTCCGCAGAGGACGCCGCCGTCCTGGGAGGGGCCCGTAGATTTAGGCCGATCTTGCTCACCTCACTGACGACAGCTTTTGGTTTGGCGCCCATGATCTTGGAGACCTCGGTCCAAGCGAAGTTCCTCATTCCAATGGCGGTATCACTGGGCTTCGGTATTCTGTGGGCCACTATCATCATACTCATCTGTCTTCCCGCTTTTTATCTCATCCTTGAGGACATGATGAACGCCTTCAAATGGCTTTACCCTGGCTCAAAAAAAGAAACTGACTCCGAACCAGAAGCCGATGATGAAGGCCCCTCTGGCGAGCCGGAGCCAGCCACGTCGTAGGCACAATTGAACATTGCTTGGCGAGAGCCCGACGTTATGGGCTAAACTCATCAGGTCATGGATTGCTCGTAGAACGTGAACAAGGTGACAGACTCCCCAGATAAGCAGGCGCTCGTAGACGAGACGAGGCAGGACAGCTCAGCTGTCCTCTCGCCACTTTGGTACACGGTCCCCGGAACGCTCTTCATCATCTTCACCGCATACACTTGGATCTGGCCGAGCTTTGCTGGGCCCAGTGATCTCTCAGGTAGACTCGCCTTCGCGATCCAATGCGCCTTCTTCGCGCTGCTCCCATTCGTGGCGACCTCACTCACTCTCGTCATTAGAAGAGTACGCGATGGCGTACTCGATCCACTCGCAGGACAAGATGGCCGGGCGCTTCGGGTACATCAACTCGTGACTCAGAACACACTGCATCATTTCGTTTGGTTCGCAGTGTCTGGCCTCGCGATCAGCACCCGTCTGACCGCCAATGAGATGCGCATCTTACCTATCTTAACCGGGGTGTTCATCGCGGCCCGCTTTCTGTACTGGTGGTCCTTCGTGTCGAGCGGCGCCGTCAGGCGCGCTCCGGCTGGGCAGATTACGCTCACCGTAAACGTTGGGCTCTTCCTGGCGACGATAGCCGTGTTCGCGATTCGTGGTGTCGCCTAGCCCTCGGCTGACGACATTAGGTAGGTCTTCAACACTTCAATAGGATGGGGCACCTGCTCGTTCGTCGCCCGAGCGACCTGGCTTCGACACGAATACCCACTGGCGACGGCCGGTCGGCAGTCGCCCTCCAAAGCCGGACGCCAGCTCATATCAAAGATGCCTAGGGACTCATCGAGATGCTCTTTCTCATGCCCAAAGATCCCGCACATGCCACAGCAACCGAGCTGAATAGGTTCGAGGGCTAGACCAAGCTGCCGGTATACCTCTACCCAAGCCGCCTCGGCCCCAGGCGAAGCCGTACGCTCCGTGCAATGTGCGAACAACCTATACGCGGCAGGAAGGTCTTTCGATAACGCCGGTAGTTCGCTATCAGAGAGCGCGTCGACGAGCCACTCTTGCAAGAGCTGAACACGCACAGACTCAGCTGATTCGTCCAACGCCTCACGGTACTCATCCCCATAGGTCAGGGTGACCGCAGGCTCGATGCCGACGAGGGGCAGGCCGTGGCTCGCCAACACCTCCAGCCGCGCATGATTCTTTCGAGCCAAGCGGCGAAAGCGAGCCAAGAACCCCTTCACGTGAAGTCCCTTACCGTTCTGAAAGAAAGGGGCTAGAAACGGACGGAACCCTAGGGTGCGCAGCACATCTATCGTCGCCAAGAGAACCTCAGGCTCCAGATGACTCGTGAAGGCGTCCTGAACGATAATCACGGCGCGCTCTCGCTGATCCGGTGTAAGCGCGGACAGCTCTCCCTCGTCTAACGGACGGATCCCACGAATTCTCAGACCTTCCCGAAGCACACCGGCCTTAGGGATTGGCGTATCGACCAAGCCGATCAACCGCAGCAGCGCTCGGGTCGGGCGGGTGTCTCCGAGCGCGACCAGGAGCTTAGGTAAACGCACTGCAAGGGAGAGCCCGCTCTCCAAACTCGCGACCATATAATCTCGGAGAGGTCTCGGGTAGCGAGAATGGTAGGCCTCGAGGAACGCGGACTTCATCACTGGCACATCGACCTTAATGGGACACTGGGTCGCACACGCCTTACAGTTCAAACAGCCGCTCATAGCGGCGTACACATCTTGAGAGTAGTCAGGACGCCGAGCGAGCCGGTTCCAGACACGAAGAGGCCACTGAACGCCTCGCATGAGCCAGCCAGGCGCGTCCTGTACGTGATGCCCTTGCTTCGCCAATTGCCGCAACCACTCCCTCATCACGCCGGCCCGGCCCTTGGGCGAATGCACCCGATCCCGAGTCACCTTCGTTGAGGGACACATGACATGGTCTGGATGATAGTCGAAGCAAGCCCCGTTCCCATTGCAGTCGATCGCCATAGAGAAAGACACCTGCGCCTCAGGGAAGATCTGTCGGTCACGCTGGCCCCGAGTGGGCGAATCAATGCTCACCAACTGAGCATCACTTCCAGTCGGCGTCGCTAGCTTGCCCGGGTTGAGCTGGTTGTGGGGGTCGAAGGCCGCCTTAACATCCTGGAGGAGCGGATAGACCTCACCGAAGAAACGTGGGCTATACTCGCTCCGAAAGCCCTTTCCATGCTCTCCCCAGATTAAGCCACCATAACTGTGGACCAAATCAGAGACCTTGTCCGAGATGCGCCTCAGGCGTGCCTCGTCCTCCGGGTCTCGCATGTCTAGGGCCGGCCTGACATGCAGACAGCCCACATCGATATGGCCAAACATCCCATAACGGACCCCTTCGTCATCGAGGATCTTGCGAAACCCCGCGATGTATTCTCGAAGGCGGCTGGGATGGACGACCGTGTCCTCGACGAAGGCCGCCGGCTTCTTCCGGCCGGGTAACTTACCTAAGAGCCCAACGCCCTTCTTGCGTAAGGCCCACAGTGAATCAGCCTCCT
>CALELH010000786.1 GCA_937902595.1 uncultured Myxococcales bacterium | reverse complement strand
GCCGCCCATACCGCCCATGCCGCCCATGCCGCCAGCGCCGCCAGCGCCGCCATCCATTTGGCCCGCGTCGGTTACGATCCCGCGATCAGACTCTTGACCTCCGGATCCGCCTGCGCCGGCCGAACCTCCAGAGGAGTCTTCGGAACATCCCCAAAGCGCAAGGGTAAGACTCAGTAGACAAATACTCTTTCTCATGACAGCTCTCCTCAAGCGGTGCAACGGCGACACGTACACTGCACCTTTATCAAAGTTCATGCCTCCCAAACAACGACCCTGGTCTTGCGAGACGGGATCAGGCTGTAATAAATAGCGCGTGGTCGGCAAGACCTAAACGAAACTGAGGCCAGAACCGTGCTTAATTTACAGTCATCTACGCCGAAGGAGTGGGGAGAACTCGCGGTTAAGCATATCGATGAGATACTGCTCGACCATGCCCACTGTGAGAAGAAGGCCGCCTCGACCGCGCTGAGCCTGATCTTTCGCTACCCTGAAGTGACCCAAATGATTCGGCCGCTCTCAGAGGTGGCCCGCGAAGAGCTCGAACATTTCGAGTTAGTCTTGAGCCACATTGAGCGACGTGGTGGTCAGTTTGAGCGGCAGTCGCCGAGTCCGTACGCCGGAAGACTCATGAAGATCGTCCGTTCAGAGGAGCCAGAACGTCTCTTGGATGTCCTGCTCTGTTGCGCTGCCATCGAGGCCAGGAGCTGTGAGCGGATGACTGTCTTGGCTGACGCTCTCGATGACGGACCGCTTAAGGACCTCTACACCGGGCTGCTTGCATGCGAGGCGCGTCACCACATGCTGTATGTGGATATCGCCCAAGAGATCTGGTCCAAAGAGGTCGTTCGGGATCGCCTAATCGAGGTGATGAAGCATGAGGCGGACACACTTTTTCGCGCTTCGAGCGTACCCCGGATGCATAACTGAGCATCTCCTATGTAGGTAAGGTCGGCAGCGAGCCATTTTCAGGGTATAGTTTATCCGAACGGAACGTTGACGATCTCGGCGCCGAAAATTCAGGAGGAATCGATGGCTCGCAAGTCCAATAAAACACGCCTAGAGACGGTGATCCCGCTGCTTCCATTGACGACGACGGTCGTCTTTCCAAGTCGCGTGGTCACAGTGCATATCTCGATGCCTGAGAATCTCGCTTTGTTGAAACAGTACACGGATGACGACGCGACTGTAGCCCTTGGATTTTGTGAGCCTGGGACTAAAGACGATGTGAAGTCCGCGGTGATCTCAAGGGTCGCCGTCTTGGCTCGGATCATCGACCGTATCAAGTTACCGGGTGAAGGATACCGAGTGACGCTTCAGGGACTTCGACGGATCGAGATCGACGAGATCCTGCAGGAGCGGCCCTTTTACCAGGCGCGCGTGGTCGAGTTGGACGAGCGTACTCGAGACCCTTTCAGAGTGAACGTCTACGTTCAGAAGGCGATCAATCTTTATGAGCGTCTCGCGAGCATGAGTCTCAGGTTCCCTAAGGAGCTGACTCAGATGCTTAAGGTCAACATCGATAACCCGTCGCGATTCGCAGATCTCCTCTGTGCGTCCGTCGAGTTCGACTACTCCGAGAGGCATCGCATCGTTCAAGCGATTGCGGTTGACCAGCGCCTCCAGCGGGTTTTGGAGCTTTTGCGTGGGGCGTTAGACCGAGTCAAGGTGGCTCAAGAGGTGGAGAAACGAGCGAAGGGAGACATAGAAGAGTCCCGTCGCGAGTACTACCTGCGTCAGCAACTTAAGACCATTCAGAAAGAGCTCGGCGATGACGATCTCAGCCGTCGGGACGCAGATGATTACGAAGAGAAGCTCGAGGCGCTCGGTCTCCCGGAAGAGATCACGCGGGAGGCGACCAGGGAGATCGAGAGACTCCGCCATATTCAGCCAAGCTCGAGTGAATATCAGGTCATTAAGACTTTTCTAGACCGGTTCTTTGTCCTTCCTTGGGGGAAGATAACTACTGAGGACATCGATCTGAAGAAGGTCCGGAAGACTCTTGATCACGGCCACTTCGGTTTGGACAAAGTCAAGGAGAGGATTCTCGAGTCACTGGCTGTCCGTAAGTTAAACCCGGACCACAAGGGCTCTATTCTTTGTTTTGTAGGTCCGCCTGGTGTCGGTAAGACCAGTCTGGGTAAGTCCATCGCAGAGTCTATTGGTCGGGAGTTCTTCCGTATCAGCGTGGGTGGCGTTCGTGATGAAGCTGAGATTCGTGGCCATCGCCGAACATATGTGGGGGCCATGCCCGGCAAGATCCTCAATG
>CALELH010000785.1 GCA_937902595.1 uncultured Myxococcales bacterium | reverse complement strand
CTCGACGCCAACATGAATGGGAGAGTCGTGATGATGAACTTAATCAAACTGCACCGTGCGCCACTGTGTGTCCTGACCTGCGTTGCTTTGAGTCTCCTCGCCGGATGTGAAGCAGAACATGAGTCAGAGCCGGGCGAACAGATCGGCGCCGACTCAGGGGTGAACGTGGACGGCTTCTTCGACGATGGAGATGCCGACCTGGATGAACCACGTTCGGAGGACGAAGGTCCGCCAGATACCGAGCCTCCCGCCCCAGACGAGCCCGACGGACAGGTCGATGCTCCGCCCACGCCGCCGAGCGAGGCTCCGCTCGATCTTGAGGCAGACTGTGAAGAGCGGATGGTCGCTGTCCCCATCGAGGCAAGCTCCGGTACCCTTGAGAGTGGGGCAGGCTATCTGTACGCGGTCCCTGAGGACGCCCATAGCTTGCTGTTTATGTTCCATGGTGGAGGGGGAAGTAAGGAAGGGAACTTCGAGCTCAGAGTCGAGTCCGTCTTGATCGCTCGAGACGCTCTGGAACGCGGGTACGCCGTGATCAGTCTGGACAGCCTGCAGCACAGCACTCCGGGCGCGCGAGACCTGAAATGGAACGAGAGTGAGCCCGCGAGCAACCCTGACGTCGCGAACGTATCGGCCTTGATTGAGCTGTTCCGCGAAGAGGAGAGGCTGGTGCCGGAAGACGCGCCCGTCGTCGCTATGGGATTCTCCAACGGTGGCTCCATGGCGAGCAGGGTCGCGCAGCTACCCATCGTAGGTGCGGCGGTGATCTACATCTCCAACGCCCAGTACTTCAATGAGCCGGGCGCGCGGATCCCTCCGACGGTGTTCCTGCCTGGCGCGAAGGATCCGGGGCACGCAGTCAACTCCAACACCATGTACATGGAGCAGATCGATGAGAGGGGGCTCATCGGCGCGCTCTATATCAATCAGGCTGAGCCTGCGACTCAAGGCGCCTTCACTAAGATCCCTGGTGTCGACTGCGCAACCTCGAAAGAGATCATTCGGGCCATGATCGCCAGCGGCTGGCTCGATGGCGAGGGCAACGTCCTACAGGATCCTAAGTCGGGCACCGGCTGGCTTCAGGGCCTTCCTGGCGAGGTAACGACGACCGCGGTGCGCTCCCAGGTCCGTGACATCCTCATGGAGCTCTACGCCGGACACAGCCCTAGCGCGCAGTGGAGTGGACCCGTCTTCGATTTTGTAGAGGCGCATGTCGGCGACTAGATCCGTCGGTCGCGCGATGCTGTCCCGAAATAGGAGCTGGGACGGAGGTCAGCTAGAGATCGCCGCTGTGCTGAGAAATTGGATGTCACTGGGTATTTGCCAAAGGAGCTCTGCTCTTCGTATTCTCACTGCAACCAGGGAGGCGCGATGCTTTTTTCTGACGATGACAATGGTGGTCACCAACCTATGGCCGAGCATATGGAGATGCGAGACGACGTCCCAGAGGACGACTCCAGCGGTCTCTCCCGCGCTGACAGTCGCCTGGTCCATGACGTCAGCGTCCGTCTCGCCTTCCTATGGGACCGATATGTGTCATTCATTCATCTACTGATCACCTTGACGACCGGTTCTGTCGTATTGACCAGTAGCCTGATCACGTTGGGCAACACCTATAGCGATCTGCACTATCTCTATCTTGGATGGGGAGGAATGGTGGCCGGACTCTTCTGCGCGCTTGTTTGGAGAGTCCTCGCCCAGCTGTTTATGGAGCAAGAGGTCTTCGGTCCTGACTGTCAGGTTGAGCGGTACTACGAGCTGACGGGAGAGATAAAGGCGTACACGTCGTCCTTTCGGAACACCTCAAGGAACGTCGCTTACCATCGTGTAGCGGCCTTCATGATCCCAACGACATGCGGTTCGTTCATCGCTGGGCTGGTGTTCTTAGGACTCTTCTTTGCTTCGAACCTGACCGCCAGCTAGCGGTAAATGGTGTGGCGCGAGCTGTATAGCGCGCGTCAGGAGGCGCGACGGAGGCTGACCTCAGGGGCTATATCCTCTTTGAGCCAACGAGCGACCTCTCTCATACCCTCGATGCCGGTCACCTCAGCGAGTACGCCGCTGTAGTTCGTGGTGCCGTTGATGTCGTAGGTGTAGCGGGTGCCGTCGGCGCTCTCGATGAACTCGATACCGGCGACCTCGATACCCTCTCCCTGAGTTAGGGCCAGGTACTTTTGGACGAGGACGTCATCTTCGGTGAGGGGAGACCGAGAGAACTTACTGCTCGGCCCATCGGCAGGGCACACACCGTCTCCTTCGGGAATCTGGCAGGCGTCCGAGGGGCAGAGCTCAAAGCCATCGTCGGTGTTGCTCTGCATAGCGAAGAGAAAGCGACCGCCGGCGACCTCGACGCGGGTGATGTATGGCTTAGACGACTCGATGTACTGCTGGAGAATAATCTTGCCGCCAGGGCCTGGCTCAAAGCCGTCGCCGTCGAGGTGCTTTTCCAGGGCCTCGACTGAGCGGAAGAGGTGAATCCCGAGGCCTTTGCCACCCTGATTATGCTTGGTGATGAAGGGGCCTTCGAAGCGACTCGCTGCATCGACGATCGCGTCACGACCGACGGCGAGGATCGTCTTTGGTGTCTTGATCCCGTAGCGGTTCAGGACGAGATCTTGTCGAAGCTTACTCATCTCGAATTCGAATGCGTGCAGGCCATTGATTACCCTGCGGCCATGCAGCTCAAGCCAATAGAGCACCTCGCGAGCCAGCTCGACGCTGCCGTGGTGGCCGCGTGTATGCGATGAGGGGCTGATGCGATTAATCCAGATACCCTCCTCGGGCACGCTCTCAGGATCCAGTAGGCCTTCGTCGAGCTCTACAAGATTGATGGGGAAACCTTCTGCTTCGAGCGCCTCGACCAAGGGAGGCAGCCAAGCTGGGTTCTCATAGAGGATGTGCGCGGTAGGGAGCTGATTAGACATGGTGACCTCTCAAATATTCTTAAGCGATTCACTGAGTACGACGGCGCTTATGTCGGGGCCACGAGGGTGGAGAACCAAGACCGACGAGCGCACGAACTCTGAGTGATTAGAATCATACCTATTGATTGGTAGGTATCTAGTCAACACGAATCTGAACTGTGTGCGTTCTTCGACTACATTGTCCCGAGCATGGTCCTCGTGACCTATGGGCAGTCCTCAACGCAGTCAAGACGGAGAAGATACTGAATCTCTTGATTCATCACGGGACCAATGAGGAATAGATAATGTCCTTCAAAGGGCGGCGTGAACACGGTCTCGCCCGTCTCAACGTCCGGCTTTGCCGGCTGAGATAAAACGGAGACCTCGACCTCTGTCCATTCATCGCTGTCTGGTCGGGCCCCAAAGATATTGAGAGAGGCCCAACCATCGCTCCACGCGTAGAGGCTCAGCTCGCTGCCCTCGGCCAGGAAGGTGTCAAAGGCTACGAACTCATGGGTCGACCCCATCAGAGTTGATCCGTTTGCCTCGATCTCACCCACGAAACGCCATCCCTCATCGCTGCCAAGCAGCTCCGGGGTAGGGGCGTTATAGCTCTTTGGGACAGCGCGAGAAGTGTGCGTTGCGTTGCGTTCGAGATCCGTAAGGTCAGCGCATCCAAAGCTCATCAGCAGCGCCGCTATCATCAATATTATGCGATACATCATCTGCTCCTAAAGTAGTCCGGGGCCGCGTGAATTGGTGACCACCAGTGGGACCTGGCGAACGTCATCATGGAGTAGGCAGAGGTTCGCGGCCTCTCGGCCCGTCGATACCGCCTTCTCCATTAGAGCGGCCGGGTACTCTGTCGCCACCCAGTCGCCCGCTAGGGACATGCGCTCGGCACCGACCTGCTGTGGGAAGTCACTTCCAGGCCGAATCTCGCCCTGACCCACCTCGTATGAGGTGAAATCATGGTACGAGCCGACGGTCTGCCCCACGATTCGGGCGGATGCGAGGCCGGGGATTAACTCGATGGCCGTGTCTTTAATGTATGGCCACACCTCATCATCGCTCATTCGAGCTAGCTCATCATTGGCGTAGAGGTGGAACTCCAGAACAGAGCCACGGGTGCGATCGGCCCACTCCGCCGACTCGGACTCTAGCTTGTGGAACTGAGTGACGAGGTTAATTGGAGGGTGCTGTGGCGTCTCGATGATGTCTGGTAGCTCCGCGTCCATGGGCCGGTCGAACCAATAGCGTGCGACCTTGTATGGTGGGGCGACCTTCAGCTCGGACAGACGCTCCTGAAGATCTCTCAAGACTCGCTCGGAACGTCCATCGCTGGCGCGAGACCCGTTCATGATGGCCTTAACGCCTGGGACGGCCGTCGCGAGGACGACCCAATCGTAGCGTCGGTCATCGCCGACCTCTCCCACGGGATTGCCGTCCTCAAAGACGAGTCCTTGTACTGGAGAGTTCAGCTCGATCGTCACACCGAGGCGCTTCAAATAAGCGACCCATGGATCGATCACAGCGGTGCCATGGTCCGTTGTCGTGACCTCACGGTTCATCGCCTTGGGCCCACTCATGAAGTACAGGTGCATCATCTGGATCATCTCGGCAGCGCTCACTACCTCGGGGCTGTTGAGCGTCACGGACGCGGCCGGCTGCATGATCACGTCATAGAACGTTGGAGAGACACGGGACCGGGCCCAGCTCTCGAAGGTTTGGTCGTCGAGGCGATCGAAGATCGTGTCATGATCGTACCAGACGACGTCCCTCAACATACCGAGCTGCCGAAACGCAGAGAACAAGTTCATGTTCGGAGAGCGTTGGAGCAGCCGGATGAGATTCAAGGGATAGATCGGTGGATCGCTCTTTAGGATCTCAGGCTCGTAGTCGCGGTAGACGAAGTGAATCTCGTCATACGCGCGAAAGGCTGAGTCGAGATTAAGCCGTCGCCTCACGTCAGCGAAGTTGTGATAGTTATGGAACCACATATGCAAGCCGTGCTCGACGTTGAAGGTGCCGGCGCCCGTCTCGAGCTGTCGTGTCGCCAGTCGCCCGCCGATGACGTCGCTCGCCTCTCGAATCGTGACCTCGTATCCACGATCAGCAAGCTCAAGAGCAGCGGAGAGGCCCGCGAGGCCCCCACCGATGATCAAGACGTCCCGACCACCTAAAGGAATCAGGCTGGGCCGACCTGCTGGGTTGCGTGGCCCAATCGTGACGGGCTTCTTTGGTTTAGCGTCAGCGTCACTCGGCTTATAGGTCAACGCGGCCGCACCGGCCATCGCCCCCATCTGTAAGAACTTACGTCTATCCATTGGAAAACTCTCCCCAAGAATCTCTCGATACCGGACAGTCATAGAGCAAGGGTTATGCCAAAAACCGAACAGTAGGTAGATTTTGCGTAAGTTTCGGGGATGTCAGGGTTTTTTGAGTACACACTCAGGAAACTGTTCTCCCTGTCTCTGGGGGATTTTGGCCCCATTAAGACGTCGTCTGACTCGGAGCTGGGGTCTCTGAGTCCCACGCTCATGGTTCTTTGGGACGCCGTGAGCTGACCTGTCGACTGAGCGATCATACGCCTCTGCCGGGGCTGTGAGTGAGATGTCTGTCCCGCTGTTCGAGGGCGGCTCCTATGGAGAGTCGACTGGGTCTTGCTAAACGGAGGTCGGTCTACCTATCCTCCTGATAAGGAGGGACGAGATGAAACCGACATCGAGATGGATGAGCAGACTCGGTCTGTTCTTCATCGGCGTTATGGCGCTTACGTCGATTGAGGGCTGCACGACTCGAGACGACTCCCCGAAGCGCTTGGCTGAGGAGGCCTTTCCTAGTAAAGCCGCTCAGCCTGAGACCAAGAACGCTGGCGTGAAGACCGTCTTCATGAGCGAGGCTCCTCTCGTGGGGGAGCACGCTAAGAACAGGGTCTATGGTGAAGGAGAGGCTCGGCGGCACTTGAGGCCATTTATTGAGTTCATTCGAACTCACTACGGCCAAGAGCCGACCTATTGGCTCCGGGGTGAAGGCAAGGCTCAGATGCACGAGATCAATCGTGGTTCGGAGCGCCCAGAGTTTGTGTTGCTCTACTCTCCAATGCGCAGCTACTGCGCTGAGAAGGTTGGCTATCGCAGCATTCACCCATCGTCCAATTATTACCGCTCGCTCATGTTCGCGCGAGTGTCCGACGGGGCCCCAAGATCTCTGAAGGAGCTGGCCACGCTCGCAAACTCCCGCAAAATTAAGGTTGCCTATCGTCCCTTCTCTACCTCCAGCATGCTGGCGCCTCTAGCGGCCCTCGCGGATATGAAGATTCCTCGGGACCGGGTAGAGCTCGTCAAGGCGAAGAATAAGGGAGATCTCTTACAGCGTGTGGCGTCCGGCGCCGTCGATGTGGCCGCGCTCCAGAACACCCTGTACGACCGCTATGAATTTGATAGCTCTCCCATTATCGCGCAGGTCCGGCCCATCTGGATTAGCCAGTTACTACCGAGCGGCGCGTTCATGGTCGATAGCGCGCTCCTTAAGCGTGAGACGCTTCCAGGCGAGAGTCGCCCGTCTGGGGATGGCTCTCCCGCGTTGGTTGACGCCCGGCACAGTAAGCTGCGGATGAACTTCGCGAATCTCTTTGGTCAGTCGGAGCTTCAAAACGCATTACGAGACGTAAACGTCTTCCGGCCGACGCAGTCCCTCAGCTTCGCGTCGGTGCTCGGTCCCTTGTTTGACAAGGCGCGAGCCTGGACCTCGGACGATATGGACTGGTGTAAGAGCGGGCCCGCTATCACACCGAAGAAGGCCGCGAATCAATGACTCGTTTTCCGCTCTTTCTCTTGCTGGGAGGGGCCTTGCTTCTTGCGGTCGGTGGCCTCAGCGGGTTGTTTGGGGTGATGCCGAAGAGCGCCGCCGTAGACGCTGGGGTGAGGGGAGTCGAGTCGGAGATCAAGGCCTATCGGGAGCGGTGCGTCCCCAACCTTAACGATTTAAAGAAGACCCTGGATGAGACCTCGCGCCGGTTACTGGGCAGAGCCGGGTGGTCCCGCTTCGCGCCAACTTTTGCCCAAGCGGTGCCTGATCTGGAGTGCGTGGTCTACCTCATGGAGTCCGACACCGGCTATCGCCTCTGGCGATCCGACGCCTACTTCCGGGAGAGCTGGGCCGATGAGGCGGGTCCGCTGCGAGTCTGGTTGAGTAGCCAGCGAGACAAGGCGTGGAAGAAGGTCCTCATTATGGGCGGGTCGAGCGAGCGAGTGGTTACGTTCTATGCATGGCTGGTTGTGCCCGTTGACGATGGCTTGGATGCTGACCGATGGGCCGGTTTAGAGCACACCGTAAAATGGCCACTCAAACGCTCGAGTCGGTCCGCGGATACGCGTCTCCACATGAGGTTAGAGAGGCTGAGACACGCCCAGATGACTCAGGCAGAGGACGCCCAGCTCTACCGCTATTCAGCGCTCTCAGCGGGGGCCGTGTTGCTCTTGCTCGCGGTGTGGAGTTGGTGGCGCCTTAGACGACCCAAGATACGCATCTTCATCAGCTATCGTCGCGAAGGAAATCGAGGTCTGGTCGACCGAATGAAGGATGTGATCGAGAGAGAGTTTGGCGCCGACAATGTGTTCCGCGATGAGAAGATGGACAAAGGGGTTCCCAACTTCCAGCAGTTCTTGGAGACGGAGGTGGAACGCAGTGATGTCGTGGTCTGGTGCATCGCCCCTGGGTGTCGAGTAGACCTGAGCGAAGGCGGAACAGACTTCATGCTCCATGAGTTGAGACACGCTCGGGGGACGGGCCGCAAGATCTTGCCGGTCCGGCTCACCGACGAGGCACCGGCGCCAAACGAGGTCGGACTGCCAAGAGAGTTGGAGGCGATCACCTTAGTGAACTCTCCGCGCTTACGGAATGACCCTGAGTTCGCCGACGACATGGTCGAGCTGCTCAAGGCCATCACGAAGCTCAGTGACGCGAGCCTAGAGAATGTCTAGTGTCTATCTCTATTCGGCCAGCCAGACCTAATCTCAGGTGAGTAAGTGGCGTCCTGCGTAGAAGCTTCGGAGATCCGTCTGACCGAAACTAGTGACCCAAGAGGCACATTATGTATCCTAGTAGTGAGCAGTCCATTAGGGAGCCAGCGTCATGGGTAAATTGAAGCTTCAGATCGCGGATCGTCTGACGCAGACCGCGGCGCGATTGGCGGGCGGTGCACCCTATCGCTGGACGCACCAGGGTCGCTGTAATCTTGGGCATCTTATTCAGACCGTCACAGGCCTACAGGCGGCCCGGATTCATCAGGTCGCAGTCCAGTCCCAGGGGGAGTGGATCGATCACGCCGCCAATTACTGCGAGACCAGCGGGCTTCCGGTGGACGCTTTGATTAAGCAGGTGCTTGAGCTCGGCCTGACCTTGGATGAGATCGCCGACGTTGAACGACTGGCTTCACGCAAGGTGCTCAGGTGGTTACCCGCGAATCGGCGTCATTTGGATTATCGACACCGCGAGGACGTCATCCTGTATTTCGAGACTTGGGCTGAGGTGCTCAGAGCTGAGGTCTCTTGGGAGCGGGATCCGAGCGTCGCGTACGAGCTTAACGGGCGACCCTATGAGCCGCCTGCTAAGCCGAGTCGCATTGAGAACGCCTTGGACGAGAACCCGGCCTCCGGATACGCAGCCTAAGATCCTTGACTAAACTCTCGGTGGCTTGGACAGGAGAGGACTCGAACGGCCCTTAGGCTTTGGGGCCGATCATGTCTCCTGGCTGCACCACGCGGTCGAAGGTGTCTCCATCTACAAACCCGAGACGTATCGCCTCTTCGCGCAGGGTCGTGCCGTTCTTGTGAGCGGTCTTAGCCACCGTCGTCGCGTTGTCGTACCCGATCTCTGGTGCGAGGGCCGTCACCAGCATGAGGCTGTCCCACATGAGCTTGGAGATCCGCTCCTCGTCCGCCTGAATACCGTCCACACAGTTGGTGGTGAACGCGCTCGCGGAGTCACCCAGGAGCTGCATCGACTGCAGCACGTTGTAGGACATCATGGGCTTGAAGACGTTGAGTTCGAAGTGACCCTGGCTACCCGCCATGCCCACGGCGGCGTCATTGCCGATGACGTGGGCGCAGACCATGGTCAGCGCCTCTGCCTGGGTGGGGTTCACCTTACCGGGCATTATGGAGCTGCCTGGCTCGTTGGCCGGAAGGATGAGCTCTCCCAAGCCGCACCGGGGACCAGAGCCGAGGAAGCGGATGTCATTGGCGATCTTAAACAGGCTCGCCGCGACCGTGCGCAGCGCGCCGGACATCTCGACCATAGCGTCGTGAGCTGCGAGGGCCTCGAACTTATTAGGCGCCGTGACGAAGGGCAGCCCTGTGATCTCGGCGATGGCGGCGGCGACGTCTTCGGCGAAGCCGACCTTCGTGTTGAGACCGGTGCCGACCGCTGTACCACCTTGAGCTAGGGCATAGATGTTGGGGAGCGCCGCCTCAACTCGCTTGATGCCCTGCTCCACCTGATAGGCGTATCCGCCGAACTCTTGTCCGAGGGTGAGGGGAGTGGCGTCCTGTGTGTGGGTTCGACCGATCTTGATAATCTCAGCGAAGTCCCTCGCTTTCGCTGCGAGCCCGGCGTGAAGCTGCCTTAAACCTGGCAGCAGGACATCTCGCGCCGTGGTCGCGACGCCGATGTGCATCGCCGTCGGGAAGGTGTCATTAGAGCTCTGGGACATGTTGACGTGGTCGTTTGGGTGCACCGGGCTCTTGGTGCCCAGGGTGCCTCCCAAGATCTCGATGGCTCGATTCGAGATCACCTCGTTGGCGTTCATGTTTGACTGGGTGCCTGACCCTGTCTGCCACACGACGAGGGGGAAGTGGTCGTCAAACTTGCCAGCGACCACCTCGGACGCGGCCTGCACGATGGCCTGTCCAAGCTCTGGGTTAAGCTTACCCTGCGCCATGTTGACTTGCGCGGCCGCCTGCTTAATCGCGCCTAGCCCACGCACTATGGCGATGGGCTGGGTCTCCCAACCGATGGGGAAGTTGATCAGCGAACGTTGTGTCTGGGCACCCCAGTACTTGTCTGCAGGCACCTGCAGTTCACCAAAACTGTCTGACTCCACGCGAATAGACGACATCTTCAAACCCCCAGGGCTCTGTTAAATGATGTGCAACAAGCTATACCTTCGAGCCGCAAAGTCAACGCTCGTTCTGGTGCTTTGCTGATTGACCGTGGCGACCTCACTCTTGGCTGTCGCCTTCGCCCAACCAAAGCGCCTGGGCTCGGGCGAAGGCGCGCTCAGCGACCTGCCGACCCATCGCTCGTCCATGCAGATCACCATCTTGAATATGAATACCGCCGAGCCGCCGAGAATAGCTCGCCTGCTCCGCAGCGTCGCTAAAGGTGGGCCATCGCAGCGTGACCGGCTGAGCCGGCACATTGTCGAAGGTGCTGGACATGGGCGCCAAGGTGAACTCTCCGAGGAGATCATCCTCTCCATCCCCGTCAATGTCCTCAGCGGTGCGTGACACCCCATCATGGAATTGGTCCGACCCTGTGAAGAGCCGGAGAATGGTGGCGGCGGCGAAGCTAAACGTGCTGTGGCCTGACACATACTCTGGGAACGGAGGAGTCACGAAGGTTAGGTCTTGATACGGCCTCCAATCTCTCCCGTCCATCACGCCTATCCCGAGATTTGGGCCGAGCCAGCCTCGGACCATCTCACCGGCGAAGAGGTGAGGGATCGCCGTGGCGGGTCTCACAAAGTCATACTGTCGTTTGGCGTCCCAGGAGGCTACGCCCGCGTCGAGCAGGGCCGCGTTGAGCACGAAGTAGAGCTTTACGTCGCGCTCTAGCGTGTTTTGATCCCGAGTGGAGACACCATGAG
>CALELH010000784.1 GCA_937902595.1 uncultured Myxococcales bacterium | reverse complement strand
CCTCGTTGAAGTAACTGAGCCCGAGACGGAGTGATTGTTTCGATGATGGAGTGCCCACCATCATCGACGGTCAAGAGAAGGGGGACTCGCGCTCTGCGCGTCTCTCATGAACGCTGAGTATGGTTGAAGAGTTTACGAGCCTAGTTAAGAGGCTGGCGGCCGACGCATGGCGGACTCGTCATCGTAGATGTCTCGTGCTGGCTGGCCCCCACTCTTGGTGCGTCGAGCTTGCGGCGACCCTGACTGAACGTCTCAGAGACCAGCCCATCTGGGTTGGTGATCCTTCGAGCGCGCCGAGCGGCTTTCAGGTCGTTGCGAATCGACTCGCCCGTGGACTCCTGGGCCGTCAGAGTCTCTGCGTGGTGGTCGATTGCTGGGACGGCGCTGACCCCAACATCATCGGCGCGGTCTCCGGGATTGTAGAGGGCGGCGGTTTACTCGTCTTACTGCGACGCCCTTGGGGTGAAGACGCGATGGGGTCTCAACAGAGGCTGCGGCTGACCGTGCTCCCTTTCGAGCCAGAAGAGGTGAGTCTACATTTCACCCATCGATTTTGGAGACACATCGCTGCATCGCCTGGAACGGCTGTCCTGGATTCAGAGCGGGCCCTGGTCATTGATTCTGAAGAGCCTCAAGAGGCAGAACCTGCCGAGCGCTTCGTCCATGATGTAGCCAAGACACCTGATCAATTGGATGCCCTGGCCGCGATCATGAAGGTCGCCCAGGGTCGGCGTCGGCGCCCCATCGTGCTGACCTCTGATCGCGGCCGAGGAAAGTCTTCGGTTTTGGGCTTGGCCGCGGGAGAACTTCTCAGGGATCGTGGAGGCCGAATCCTCTTGATCGCCCCTTCCCGAGCGGCGGTGTCTCCTGTCTTCGAGCATGCCCAGCGCGTGTGGCATCATGGGACTTGGTCGAGCGACCGATTGGGGTCCGAAGACCGTCATCTCAGGTTATGCGTACCCTCGGAGTTAGTTGGAGAGCTTCCCGACGCTGAGTTGGTCCTCGTCGATGAGGCCGCAGCCCTACCGGTGGCCTTACTCCGACGGGTGTTGGACCGATATCCTAGAGTTGTCTTCGCGACGACAGTGCATGGTTATGAGGGTACGGGGCGCGGGTTCTCTATCCGGTTCAGGCAATACTTAGATAAGCGAACACCCAATTGGCGCAGCCTTACAATGAAAGAGCCGATACGTTGGGCGCCTGGATGTCCGGTGGAAACGGCGGTCTTTAGTGCCTTGGCCCTTGATGGAAAGCCCGCTCACATCGGAGTAGATGACGCGGAGCGAAACGAGCCGATCCAATATATACCCGTTGCGCGAGAGCGGCTGGCTATAGACGACTCCATCCTTGGTCAGGTCTTCGGAATCTTAGTCGCTGCTCATTACCGAACGAGCCCCGCTGACCTTCAGCGGATGATGGATGCTCCGAACCTTCAGGTCTTCGCGGCTCTTAGGGGAGAGACGGTGCTTGGAGCCGCCTTGGTCGCCACAGAGGGAGGACTACCCAGTAAGCTGTCTCGTGACATCTTCCTCGGACGCCGTAGACCTTTGGGTCATCTGCTACCTGAGACGCTCGAGGCGTATACGGGTCTGGCTGGTGCGTCGGAGTTAACCGCCTGGCGCGTCGTGCGAGTCGCCGTTCACCCCGACGCTCAGGAGCAGGGGACCGGCTCTGCTTTGATCGAACGCATCAACGGGTTCGCTGAGGAGGCTGGAGTCGACTACGTGGGCGCAGCGTTTGGGGCGACGGCGCGACTCTTGTCGTTCTGGAGGGAGGCTGACTATGGCCTCAGTCGCCTTGGAGTCAAACGAGGCTCCAGCAGCGGGCTCTACTCGGCGGTGATGCTCAAAGGCCTTTCAAGCCGGGGTGATGAGTTTGTGACTCTGGCGCGCGGCCGGTTTGTACGCGGTATCGCCGGGAATCTTTCGGGCCCGTGGCAGTCGCTAGAGATCGAGGTTGTAGAGGCTTTGCTGGAGCACTACAGCGAAGGTGAGGGCGAGGCCGCCGGTTTGAGTCGATTGGACCTGATGGATGTGGCGGGCTTCGCATCAGGGGCGAGGCCTTTCGAGGTTGTCTTTGATGGGGTGCTCAGATTCTGTCGGTCACTCCTAGGCCAATCAGGGCCACTCTTGAGTCTCCCCCAAGATGAGCGGGTTGGCTTGGTTCGCCTAATGCTTCAAGGCTGGTCGTGGCAGGCCGTGGCAGAGGAGACGAGTGTTGATGGCCGTTCGGGTGTCCTCCGCTTGGTCAGCTCCGCCGTGAGACGCTTACTGATGGATGGAGATGATGAGATGGCTCGCGAGCTTCTCGAGACCTTCGAAAGTTCACCCAACTAGCCCAGACCCTTGAGTTCTGATTGCTCTGGCGATAAGACCGGGCCAGCGATTTAGAGAAAGGACGAACGACATGCGTGACACTCAGACTCACCGAGAGGTGAAGGCTTATTACGGTGAGGTCCTCAAGACCAAGGCTGATCTTCAGACCACAGCCTGCTGCCCAACGGACGCAATGCCCTACTACCTCAGAGGCAAGGTCGCGTTGATCGCCGACGAGATTCAGGACCGGTTTTATGGCTGCGGTTCTCCGATCCCCAACGCGCTCGAGGGGTGCACAGTCCTGGATCTTGGATGCGGAACGGGCCGTGATGTCTATCTCGCAGCGCAGCTCGTCGGAGAGAAGGGGCGCGTCATCGGCGTCGATATGACTCAGGCCCAGCTTGAGGTCGCGCGCAAGTATCAGGACGAACAACGCGATCGCTTTGGCCACCAGGTCTCTAATGTCGAGTTTCATCAGGGTTATATGGAGACCCTCGATCTGATCGGGTTAGAAGATGACTCCGTCGATGTCGTCATCTCAAACTGTGTGATCAACTTGGCTCCTGATAAGGAGCGCGTCTTCCGTGAGATCTTCAGAGTGCTGAAGCCAGGTGGAGAGCTGTACTTCGCGGATGTCTTCGCCGACCGACGTTTGTCACCGGAGATGAAGTCCGATCCTATCTTGGTCGGCGAGTGTCTCGGTGGAGCGCTCTACACAGAGGATTTCCGGCGAATCATGTTTAACCTCGGGATCGCTGATTACCGGGTGGTCACGTCGAGCGTGATTGAGCCTAGTAACCCTGAGTTAGAGGCGCGCTGCGGGAACGCTCGCTTCTATTCGATGACGGTTCGTGTCTTCAATCTACCGTCCCTTGAAGACCGCTGTGAGGACTATGGCCAGGTGGCCTGGTACAACGGCACAATGGAGCATGCTCCGAACCGGTTTGTGCTCGATGACCACCACATCTTTCTAACGGGGCAGCCAATGTTGGTCTGCTCCAATACGGCCTCTATGCTCGCGGACACGCGCCTCGCTGAACACTTCAGAATAGAGGGAGAACTGAGCACTCATTACGGTTTGTTTGATTGCGGGCCGACACCTGGGACGGTCGAGGAAAACGCGGGAGCCTGCTGCTGAACACTCATGGAAAGTACATCTTGGTGACCGGGGCGACAGGGTTTATTGGGCGGCGTCTGGTTGCTCACCTTCTTAGCCAAGGCCATCGAGTTCGCGCGATGGTGCGTCCGACCTCCAATAGGGACGCGCTCCCCTCGGAGCAGTTAGAGTTCGCTGTCGCGACTCTGGAGGATCCAGAGGCGCTTGAGAGAGCCGTCGCGGGTGTCGACGCCGTCATCCACCTCGCGAGCCTCTTGAAGGTACCTTGGAGAGCTGATTTCCAGTCTGTAAATGTTGGTGGCACACGGGCGCTCTTGGAGGCCTGCGTGAGCCAGGCGTCGCCTCCTACGGTCGTCTTCATCTCGTCCCTCGCGGCCGCTGGGCCGGCCGAGGATGGTGGAGAACGCACTGAAGAAGATCCACCGAGCCCCGTATCGATTTACGGCCGAGCTAAGTACGCGGCTGAGCAGCTCGTCGACGAGTTTGCGGACCGGGTGTCTTCAACGATTCTCCGCCCGCCCATGGTGTATGGACCCGGTGACACCGCCTCTTTACCTTTGTTTCAAACCGCGGCTGGAGGTTGGCATTTTACACCTCGATTCAGAGCTATGCGACTGTCTACCGTCTTTGTAGATAATCTGTGCGCAGGGATTGAGCTCGCGCTCCTTCGAGGTGAACGGAGACCACCATCGGACACCGGATCCTCCTCTCAAGGCATCTATTTTGTCGCCAATGACGAGGTCACGACCTATGGGGAGTTGGGGCGCAAGGTAGGGGGCGCGGTAGGCCGTGATAGCGTCAAAGTACTTCGGCTCCCAGGCTGGTTATCCTTTCTCGGTGCCTGTGTATCGGAGGCGTGGGCTCGTCTGCGAGGTCGGGCCCAAATCTTGAATCGAGACAAGTGGCGCGAGGCGACCGCCGGAGATTGGGTTTGTTGTGCTAATCGGGCTAAAGAACAATTGGGATGGAGCCCTATCGGCTCCTTAGATGAGAACCTCCGTCGCACGGCGGATGCCTACCGTCAGTCAGGGCAACTCGACTGAACGCTTCATGAGAGACTATTGAGTGGCGAGGCGTTATACCGATGTGGACGGTATACAACAGCGCAGGCGCGACACCCCGTGTTCGAGACGTTGACGTGCCTTTGAGGACCTTTGACGATTCAGATGATGAAGACAGCCACTATCCAACGTGAACGCCCAGAGCGTCCCCGGGACGAGCTACGGGTACTCCCCGAGCAAGACGTGGACCCAGGTGCCGCGGATGAACACTGGAGCGCCGAGCTGCGCGAGTCCGCCCGCTCCGTGGACGACCTCGTCCGTTTGGGCCATCTCACTCAGAGAGATGCAGAGACGTTACGCCCAGTGACCGAGTCCTTCCAAATGCTGGTGAGTCGCTACTATCTCAGCTTAATCGATTGGGAGGATCCGGACTGTCCCATCCGTCTACAGGCCATCCCTCATTCTAGTGAAGCTCAGCTACGTCCCTACGAACTCTTGGACCCTATCGGTGACCAGGCACACTCCCCACGGCCTGGACTTGTCCATCGGTACCGTGACCGAGTTTTGTTCTTTCCAACATTTCGGTGCCCCATGTTCTGCAGATACTGCTTTAGGAAGGCGACGCTTAACGGCCCACCGATACGGCTCCGAGAGCAGCGCCAAGGCGCCCTAGAGTACATCGCCGAGCATCCAGAGATTGAAGAGGTGATCCTCACAGGGGGCGATCCTCTGATGCTCTCAAATTCACGTCTTTCCGGACTGTTGGATGACCTGTGGGACATTTCGCATATCCGTAGAGTTCGGCTCCACTCTCGCTTTCTCGTGACCCTGCCTCAGCGAGTCGACTCCGCTCTCGTCGCTACTCTCACTCGAAGAGGACCGGTGCGCCTCGTTACGCATTTCAACCACCCACGCGAGCTCACGACGGAGGCCTTCTCAGCCATCGCGGCCCTCACAGAAGGAGGCGTGGACCTGGCGAACCAGGCGGTCCTCCTGCGCACCGTAAATGACCGCCCATCGGTGTTGGCTGAGCTGTTCTCTCGGCTGGAGAGCGTCGGCGTACAGCCATATTATCTTCACCACCTTGACGCAGCCCCAGGGACGAATCATTTCAGAGTGAGTGTCCAATCGGGACTCAGGATCTATCGGGAGGCCTGCCGTCTTATGAAGGTGGAGAGGCTGCCTCGTTATGTATTGGATCTGCCTGGCGGAGGCGGGAAAGTGCCCCTTGATGGGAGCGCTGTGCGCCTTACTAATACTGACGATGTCTACGAGATCACAAGTCCGGTAGATGGCCGAATCATCGAGTGGCGTGATCCCATGTCCATCCGGGGATAGGTCCAAGCTTGTTGACCGTGCTCACCGTATGTCATGCTACTCAGCATGGACGCCGGACAGAACATTGGGGGATATGAGCTTGTCGAGCGCATCGCGCAGGGCGGGATGGGCACCATATGGAAGGCTCGTCATCCTCATTTAGATCGGTGGGTGGCCATCAAGCAGATCCGAGCCGAGGTCAGCGACGACCAAAGCGTCCGCGACGCCTTTTTACGGGAAGTGAGGCATCTCAGCCGCCTCCACAGCCCTCACATCGTTCAGGTGAACGATTGTGGGATCACTGATGCCGGTCTGCCCTATATGGTGACCGAGTTCCTCGAAGGTGAAGATCTGAGACAGAAGCTCGAACGCGAGACATCGGTGAGCGTTCGTGAGGCGCTTTTGATCGGGATAGATGTCCTCAAGGCACTCGCTGAGGCACATGGGATCGGTCTGGTTCATCGTGATCTGAAGCCCGGGAATATCTTTCTCCAAGAGCTCGCGGGCGAGGCCGAGGCCGCCGTGAAGGTGCTCGATTTTGGAGTCGCGAAGCTCATGAGCGCCGATGGCGTTGAGACTCAGCTTCAACCCTCTATGGGCGCGAAGGGGTCACCACGTTATATGGCTCCGGAGCAGATCCTCAGCCAGGACATCACGCCGGCTGCCGACATCTACTCTTTCGGGGCGACCTTGTATCGCATGGTGACCGGCGTGCACATGTTCCAAGGCGGCCCTCTGGACGTGCTGCGGCGCCACGTCGATACGACCCCGCGCCCAGTTCGTGAACTCGCTCCTGACGCAGAGATCCCCGATGAACTAGAAGACCTAATCGCTGGATGCCTCAAGAAGTCTCCTGAAGACCGGCCTATGAGCGCCGCCGCTTTACGCAGCCGCTTAGAGGTCATTCTCAGTCGTATGACGGCGACGGCGCATGACATTGACGCCAGTATACCTCCCGAGCCCGCGGCGCCGTCCGTTCCAGGAGACAGCTCGTTACCGGACTGGTTTCAGTCCACGGCGAGCCCATCGTTCTCCTCTGAACTGCTCCCGTCAGAGGCGCAGGAGGACTCCCAAAGCGGCATAGATATTCGCGAGCCTGAT
>CALELH010000783.1 GCA_937902595.1 uncultured Myxococcales bacterium | reverse complement strand
GATTCCCCTCACGACATAGTGTGGCTACAGGTCTACCGCCACGCGTACATGCCAGGCTCGGCCCGCGATGGGCGATACCTCCTAGTCACCGATGGGTCGAGGAGCGAGGCCGCGCGTTGGCTCCTTGAGCAGCTCGCAGCTGTACACCAGCACACCCCATCGACAGCCATGGCAAACGACGCTCTCATGTTCGCCTCCTTTGCTGCTGCGGATACACAACAAACCGATACGATTCGGGCCCTGATGGGCCGCCTGCCTCGAGCGACACACTCACCTCCTCTGCTGGCGGACTCAGGCGAGACAGTCATTCAGACGGTCTCAGACTTAAAAGCCACCTGGCAAACCCGCTTTGTCATGGCGCTGGTCATCTCGGGAATCCTTATGTTCCTGTTCATCGGTCTGCTGCTCTACCAAAACCAAAGAGAGGTTGAACGTGGATGGGCCATGGCCGGTGGCGCTGATGAGGGTGAGCAAGGTACTCGAAAGCGACTGGCTCTAGAGGCTGGATATCTCTTCCTGGTCCTCGCGATCTTTCTCTTGGGAATGATCCAATTGATGCTCGCGATCCATTGGTGAGCCTCTTCCAGCACGCCTAAATGCACACCTAAATGCACACCTAAAAGTCTCCTCAAAAAAGTTCACGACACAGGTTGACACCTCGCTTCCCGTGCTTAGATTCGGGCTGTTCACGAATTGGGCCGCCTATTTCGGCCCGCGAACATCTGTTCGAAAGGAAGATAGACATGGGCAAGACCATCGGAATCGATCTAGGCACGACGAACTCGTGTGTCGCTGTAATTGAGAGTGGCGAACCTAAGGTCATTACCAATGAAGAGGGTGCTCGGACCACGTCGTCCGTTGTCGCCTGGGACAGTGAAGGTGAAGTTCTGGTCGGGCAGGTCGCTCGACGACAAGCCATCACGAACCCTGAAAACACAGTATTTAGCGTCAAGCGTTTCATGGGGTGTCGCTTCGATGAAATGGGCGACGAAGTCGCTCGAATGCCCTACAAGGTCATCGAAGGTAAGGGCGGCGGCGTCGCGATCCAGATCGACGATCGTAAGATCGCTCCCCCGGAGATCTCCGCAAAGATCCTCCAAAAGTTGAAGCGTGCTGCAGAGAAGTACCTCGGCGAAGAGGTCACCGATGCAGTGATCACCGTGCCTGCCTACTTCAATGACTCGCAACGACAGGCAACCAAGGACGCAGGTAAGATCGCGGGCTTGGAGGTTAAGCGGATCGTCAACGAGCCGACCGCTGCGGCCCTCGCGTATGGCATGGACAAGAAGAGCAACGGCAAGATCGCGGTCTACGACCTCGGTGGTGGTACTTTTGACATCTCTATTCTTGAGGTCGTCAACGAGGCCGGAAACCTAGTTGTCGAGGTGATGTCGACAAACGGAAACACCCATCTAGGTGGCGACGACTTTGACCGAGTGATTATCGACTACCTCATCGCTGAGTTTAAGAAGGACTCGGGCATAGACGTTAGCAATGATCGCATGGTCCAACAGCGACTTAAGGAAGCCGCAGAGCGAGCGAAGATTGAGCTCTCCAGTGTCGCAGAGACAGACATCAACCTGCCTTTCTTGACCGCTGACAATACCGGTCCCAAGCACCTGACGCTTCGACTGAGCCGCTCTAAGTTCGAGCAGCTCATCTCAGATCTTGTGACGAAGAGTTTGGGTCCCTGCAAGCAGGCGCTTCAGGACGCCTCAATGACCGCAGGCGACATCGATGAGGTGATACTAGTCGGTGGGTCCACCCGAATCCCTCTCGTAAAGCAGGAAGTCGAGAAGTTCTTCGGTAAGGAAGTAAACCAAGGCGTCAACCCAGACGAGGTTGTCGCGCTGGGTGCCGCCGTACAGGCCGGTGTGCTTGGTGGTGACGTCAAGGACATCTTGCTTCTAGACGTGACTCCACTCTCCCTAGGCATCGAGACCCTTGGTGGCGTAATGACGCCGCTCATCGAGCGGAACACGACGATTCCTCACAAGGCGTCCCAGACCTTCACAACAGCGGCAGACAACCAGAACGCTGTGACGGTGCACGTACTTCAGGGTGAGCGGCCGATGGCTGCTCAGAATAGAACCTTGGGTAAGTTTAACCTTGAGGGGCTCCCTGCTGCACCTCGCGGTGTTCCGCAGGTAGAAGTGACGTTCCAAATCGATAGCAACGGCATCGTAAACGTCTCAGCTGTCGACAAGGCCACCAACAAAGAACAAAAGATCACGATCACCGCGTCGAGCGGCTTGAGTGATTCAGACATCGATCAGATGGTCGCTGATGCAGAAAAGCACGCCTCCGAGGACGCTGAGAAGCGTAAGGAGATCGAGACTCGAAACAATGGTGATTCTCTCGCGTTCCAAACAGAGAAGCTGTTGAGTGAGCTTGGTGACAAGGTCTCTGACGACGAGAAGTCTGATATTGAACTCTCGGTCAAGAGCCTGAGAACCGCGCTTGAAGGTGATGATATGGCGGCCATCGAAGCAGCCATTGAAGAGGTCACGCAGAAGAGTCACAAGCTCGCTGAGACTCTCTATCAGGCCGGAGCAGCCGGAGCGCCTGGAGAGGCACCCGGAGCGGGCCCTGACATGGGTCCTCCCGGTGGTGGCGGTGCAGATGATGACGTCATCGACGCTGAGTTTGAAGAGACAACCTAAGCGGTCTCCGACAGCAGACACAAAAAGAGCCGGGAACTCCCGGCTCTTTTTTTTTGTTCTGTATATCTTTTTCTGAGGGCCGAGCGGGTCAGTTTCTTCGGCCGGGGTTCTTCATACCGGTCGCGACTCCTGCGTCCGACTCAGCTCCGCCCATGCCTCCGGCGTCGCTCGAGCCTCCCGAGCCTCCGGAACCAGCAGCGCCCCCTGAGCCAGCAGCACCTCCTGAGCCAGCAGCGCCGCCAGCGCCGCCAG
>CALELH010000782.1 GCA_937902595.1 uncultured Myxococcales bacterium | reverse complement strand
CGACGTATCGATCATCAGCATTAGCTCGATGGGCAGCTGGTCCTGGGCGTTTGCCTGAGGGCGAGTAAAGAGAATAGCACCGCATAACACGGCTAAGATTGGGCGGATCATGGGCCACACCCCTTCAGCGAGAACGGGCCAAGCACCACTCCGGCCTTAAGTCGATGCTCTCCAAAGCGGTCCGCAGCCCCGAAAGCGTTCAACTCATCGTCAGAAGGAAGCGCCTCGGTCGCGATGATCCCACGAGATTCGAAATGCATT
Organism: uncultured Myxococcales bacterium; assembly: GCA_937902595.1. Lineage (GTDB taxonomy): Bacteria > Myxococcota_A > Bradymonadia > UBA7976 > UBA1532 > UBA1532. The sequence continues at coordinate 4,562 of CALELH010000782.1, read as the reverse complement.
AAACAGCACCCTTCGCCCTGCTCTCTGAGGGCGACTTCATCGTATCCGGGTGGACAGGCCCATTGCTGAAACCCCGAGATCTCGACCTCGTAGCTGGGCACCAAGCCGGACGCCTCGCCAGCCGGACCAAGTGGAGGCGGCCCTTCTGAGAAGACGGGAGGCGCAGGCCTACTCATTCGATTGAGTATCGCGCCCCCGATATCCCTGACCAAGACATCGCTCGACGCGATAGCCTCCGTCGGGCTCTGCACTATGAAAGAGCTACCCTCTCCATTAATTCCCGCCCTCAAGGGTAGCAAGGTGCTCCCCTGTCGATTCATCAACGTGATCGCGTGGTAAAGGCCAACCTCAGCCACATATCTCGCCTGCTTAGTCAGCCGAAGGTTACCCGACCCTGAGATGTTCTGTGTCGCAGACCGCATGGCCAACATGCCCATGGCTAACATGGCGAAGAGGATGAAGATGGACAGGACAAGGGCGCTTCCACGTTCACTCGTTGAGGGGCGTCGGCTCATATTCAGCGCCCCCTATACATGTTTGGTGTTTCTACCTCTGCCTGCATCGTCGTGACTCGAGCGTATCCAGTCTTAGGTACGTCGTTCAGGTCGAACCAGATCAGATCAGCGGGCGCGCGTGACGCTGGGAGATCGGCGACATCGGGCGCGATCTTAAAGCCTTCGTCCTCACGAACCGTGCGCTTGGCGAGCAATACATTAAGCGCCCTTAAGCGATGCGGTCGCGCGTTCATGGCTGTCCCCTCCGGACGTGCTCCCCCCAGATCGATGTTCCCGACGGAGTCGGTCGGATCCGGGTCCTCGGGGATACGACCATTCAAGGCTGCGCCGTTGCGATCGTCGTAGGTACCCCAGAGCTGAAGGTTGACGACATACTCGGCGATAATCAGTTGAGAGTCCTCCAACACGTCTTCGCCATTACGAGCGTCTATAGTGCGGCGCACTAGATCTGTCTTCTCAGGGCGGCCCTCTTCCTCAACGACGGCGTACTCAACGAGGTGAACCGGGGTCGCTAGGCAGCCTCCCCCGAAACATGCGGCCGCTAAAGAGCCCCCACGACCGACGGGACAGAGGGGATCACTCAGCCGGAGTGAAGAGCCGCTGCGATCAAAGCGTGCGCTCTCGATGGGCACGATATCGCTCTGACCTGACCGAGAGATGACATAGAGATATAGGCCCGACTTGAAGGCAGCCTCGTACCGAGCTTGGGAGGCCATCAACGCCCGACTTCCCTTCGTTCGCTGGCGATCGGCCGCGACAAACTCCAGATTGCGCCCAAAGACGCGCTCCACAATGACCGGATTTGCGCCTGACCCGTCAACGAGCATCCGAACGCGGTCGGGACGCAGTCCATTGCGATTGCTCCGGAGCACCGCCGGACCACCGTCTTCATTATCAAAAAGCCGGATCGCTTGGACGCCCCGACGGACCTGACACACCAAGGGGTCTCGACCATCAGATCCAGGAGCCCCGGGCTGCTCGATGGCGTTGACCACGGCCAGACGGCCGGCGTTCCGTAGGTCGTTCTTGACGTGCTCCAGGGCGAATCGCATCCCCTCTTGCATCTGAACGATCTGCTCTTGGACGTAGTATTGGCGACTGTTCGCGATGAACACAAAATACGTCATCGCCAGGACTAAGACGCCCAAGAATCCGGCGATGAGGAGCTCCACCATGGTGAAGCCCTGCTGGTGTCTACGACCCATCATTATCCGTCATTACTCCGTAGGGTCATCGGGATGGTCACGCTGTACCACTCACGGACATTAAGCTCGAACCCATCGGCGTTCTGCTCTGGACAGACCGCGGCGAGGCCACTGGGGTCCATCGAGGTGCGGGGCCAGATCACTCGGACGCGCACGTTGAGTATCCGCGCATAGAGCCCATTGAGGGGCCGAAACCAATAGTGAACGCAGAAACGTTGGCGGAAGAGCTCACTACCAAACTCAGGGTCATCGTCCAGACTCGCCAAACCGTTATGGTCTACCGGGTGTGGCGTGAAAGTGTGCCACTCGCCCTCAGACTTATTTAATCGAGGACCAGGTAAATCGCGGCCACCCCATTCATAGGTGTCCCTTCTGAGGACCTCAGCATACCTCTCGGCCAAGTTCATAGATGCCGATAGATCACGCGCTGAGATGTTCCCCTGCATACTTCCGATCTGAAGAGAGAAGATCGCGGCAAAGCCGACCGCCGTGACCGCCACCGCGATCAGGATCTCAATGACCGTAAAGCCGCTCTGGTTACGTCGACGGTACATCAATCTATCACCAGCCGAGCAGGACCAGAGAAGCTCATCTTTACGCGCCGGCCGATCCCATCGGTGCGCTCAACCTCTCCTCGGGCATATCGCTGCAGAGCGAACTCAAAATGGCCAGCTAGAGGTTCCGCGCTCCCGCGAGCTCGAATCACAGACGTTGCGCCATCAGGGGCGATACAGAGACGTATCCGCCGTGTTGAAAATGCCGCGTCAGCGGACATGCGCCAACCAACAAGCCCAACCAGCTTCTCGTTTGGCCCCTTATAGCCCTCGACCTCGGTACCACCGACAGGCATTGAATGGACAATATCTGCGCCGTTCTCCTCAAAAATAGAATCACTGGCACTTTGGCAGCTCGTCCCTCGCGTCTCGAGGATATCCACGCGGCCACCCGGCCCATTGGCCATGAGCAGCACAAAATCCACGATGTAGGCCCGATTACGCCGTCTCGATTGGTCCTTGCCTCGATTGATCGTATGCGTGATCCGGGTCGCGGCGCTTAGGTCTGCATTGGACCCAGTGAAGGTGCGCATGGCAGGAATCGCCACATAGGTCAGCATGCCAATGATGACCACCACCATCAGCATCTCACCGATAGTAAAGCCTCGGCTATATTGACGACATTTCGCCACGCGAGCGTTCCTTTTCCCCGTAGGAGACACCGTTTAGTCGCAAAATCTGGGCCAACTTCATAGCCCGCTGATTATGCCAAAACGAGCGTAGCAGGCCTCATTTAGCTATGCATTTTTTGCATACTTCGTCAATCATTGCGGAGCTAGCGCTTCGGATCCTAACATCAACCCAATGGACCACTCCCACTCCACTCGAATCACTCTGATGATAGGCTTCATAGCTCTGTGGACATGCCTCGGCACCGTGGCGGCACAGACCGACGAATATCGAGTGCGCGTCGATGGACGCCTACAGGCAGATGAATGGGTGAGCGGATATGGGTACGTCGTGCGGCGGACCGACGTTCAGTATCGACTGCAACTCGACGCCCTCCCTAAATGGGGACGAGCTCAAGGTGTCGCATTTTTTTTCGATGGTGACCTCGGAACCGACCTAGGACCGAGTACGGAAGAGAACCGTCTGGACTTAGGAAACCAGACTACGAGTTTGGACCTCTTCAGAGCTGAGGTCATGCTCGCTCAGACCCTCCCAAAAGTTCTCATTCGTCTGGGTAGGCATACGGTGTACGACCCTGTCGGCTTTGACGCTCTAGATGGGGCGAGCGTGCGGGTGATGGCCCTGCCTGCCGTAGATATTGTCGGCCACGCTGGCCTCGGCCTCCGCACTCGATGGCTTAACCTGGGGCCGGTAGGCCCTCAACCACTGAATACAGTCGGGAGAGACCGGGTAGGCTACGTGATGGGAGCAGGTTTGGAGAGTAAACTGTCCCCTCGCTTTAACTTCGGACTCGGATGGCGTCGCCATTTTGGAGAAGAGATTCAGCAAGAGAAGATGGGGGCTCGACTGTCCATAGCGCCTGTCCATTGGTTGAGTTTGGACTCGAGCGTCGCCGGCGAACTCATCTTCGGACACCTCGTCGACGCTGATGTTGGCCTCCGACTCCAGATCGTCGAGGGGCTAAGGATCCGAGCTGAGACGCGCTATCATTACCCGCACTTCTCAGCCGACACGATCTGGGCCTCCTTCGCCCGGTCTCCGTATCACGGCGCAGGACTGAGCCTCGATTACTCCGAGCAGAGATGGCGATATTGGTTACGCGGCGAGGGGCGTGTGTACTCAGACTCCACCACCCAGGAGGACGCGCTCTGGTTCGCTCCTCGATTTGAAGACGAAAGCGTGGCCTGGCTTGGACATGGCGCTATAGAGCGACGGTTGGACCGCCAAGGCTCATCCATCGGCGCTTCGGCGAGCATGAACTGGGGCTTCGGTGGTCGGTCGGCCATAGCCAGCGCTAACCTGGTCGCTCCCATTCCATGGCCTCACTCCTATCGCCCAGTTGAGATGAACGCGAGGTTGGGCGCAGCGTGGTACGAAGACGCCGCTCGCAGCCAGTGGGACGGTCTCTCTAATTGGAGCGTCTTGGGGGCCGCCTGGCGACCAGATGAGGGTCTTCGCATCGGTGGTCAGGTTGAGGCGTTTGTGAGCGATAGAGATCGTTCTCGAGTACGACTCATGCTCACGGCTAGAATGGAGAACGGATGGTGAGGTTTCTCCTACCGCTGGTGATGTGCGCATGCTAGGTAACGGGCGCAGTGGGCGAGCCGCTGGCTCAACCTCAGCTCACTCGTTCATCTCTCAAACAGTCATCAACCTGT
>CALELH010000781.1 GCA_937902595.1 uncultured Myxococcales bacterium | reverse complement strand
CGTGGAGTGCCCATTGGACCGCCCCTGCGATGAGGCAAGCGGTCTATGCACTGACGCGTGTGAGGGAGTCGAGTGTGGTGAAGGAGAGTATTGCGTAAATGGCGAGTGCCACGGCGAGGGTGACTGCTACGCCGCTGGATGCCCTGGTGGCCAACTTTGTCGCGAGGGGGTCTGCATAGATGACCCGTGCCGCGGTGTAGAGTGTGGCGGAGAGAGCTTCTGCCGAGAGGGTCAGTGCGTGTTTTCATGTGCCGGCATCTCCTGCCCCTTCGGGCAAGCCTGCGTTGATGGCCAATGCGAAGATGTCCGCTGTGGCGGCGTTAACTGCGCTGAGGGCCAAGCCTGTAGAGATGACCAATGCGTGGATGACGAGTGTGATCCCGACGCCTGTGACCCCGGACGTATTTGCCTGGGTGGTCAGTGCAGTGACAACCCATGTGATGGCGTCGAGTGCCCTGCCAACCAGCGGTGCGAGGTTGTAGATGACACGGCTCAGTGCGTCGCTGACTGGAACCAAATGGGGAGCGATCCTACGGATGGTGGCGTAGCGGAGCCCGACGCTGGTGGAACCGTTGATGCCGGAATGGACGTACCTGACATGAGCGCCATGGAGTCTGACGCAGGGGCGACGCCAAGCGACTCTGGCTCAACTGCGCCCGACGGTGGAAGTGGTGGCGCAGGAGGATCTGCTGGCGATGACGGCGGAGAGAGCGCCGGCTGCTCGTGCGACGCTGGAAATGGATCCAGTGACCCCTCATGGGCGGCGCTTCTCCTGCTCGCAGGCATAGGATTTGTACGCCGGCGTTCGAGGCTGACGCGCTAGACCCACTCGATAACTTGGTGATTTTGGAAGGGTACCTGCGGGTGCCCTTCTTTATGGCTCTGACTCAAAACTTTTTGCCCAGAGGTCAGCCACTAAAAAGACGAAAGGCGCCGTAAAAACGACGCCTTTCTAAGTTGATCGGTTTAGCATCCAGGGCGATTCTTGGGACGTAACATTAACCCTTTACACCTCTGTAGGTGGGGTCGGTGATTAACGGCTTTAGGCTTCCGACTATACAAGGTCGGCTTGCTCACCACCACCAGTGACCGATCCCGGGGCTATGGTACAGGGATTAATTTCGAGCCCTCACACTCCAGCCTTCCCCCGATCTATTTAAAGTCTAGGGAGTGGATCTTAAGGTGCCAAGGAGTTTTTTTTGTGTTTTCTTGCCAAAGAGAAAAAGTGAAGTAATTCTAGCGGTTTTCTTTGTTCTAAAAAGGCTGTCCGTCCGTTCAGTCACGCCGATTGGCTTACAATGCGAATCCCGTGAACGGGAAGCGCTGCATCTCCATGCAGCACAACGCTTTTTACCAAAACCGTCACAAGTCGGGCCGCGTTATCATCCTCTAGAATACTTTGTCTGTATCAATCAGTAAGGTGACTGGACCGTCATTGACTAATTCAACCTGCATATTCGCCTGAAAGATACCCGTCTCGACCTCTATACCTAGATCCCGTGTGGCCTCAATATATTGCTCGTAGCGAAGCTTCGCCGGCTCCGGCCGCCCCGCCTTGACGAATGAGGGCCGCCTCCCTTTGCGACAATCGCCTAGGAGAGTAAATTGGCTGACCGCTAAGATTGCTCCGCCAGCCTGTTGGACATCCAAATTCATCTTGCCGTCAGCGTCATTGAAGATCCGAAGCCCTGCGACCTTCGACGCGAGAGCTCGAGCGTCAGCCTCTGTGTCACCTTCAGCCGCCCCGACCAACACCAAGAGCCCAACACCGATCTGGCCGGATGTTTCACCATCGATGGACACCGAAGCACGAGAGACTCGCTGAACAACCGCACGCATTTTTGCTTACTTTCTTCAGATTTTACGGGTTCAAAACACGCTAAAGGTTCAAAACCCGGCTCGGTTGTGATACCTCCCCTGCACCTTGGATTCCAGCATTACGAGTGATGGATGACGGACGAGAACAGAAAATCGCTCCAGCAGTTCTACTGTAGAGACTATCTTTGGGACCTCTTTGAGGTCATGACCAAAGATCTAGGTTGTTCTGTGGACTACCTCATTAATGAGTCGATGAGGTATTACGCGCGCAGCCGCAACTACAGCATGACCTCCGGGCAGGAAGGCTCTTCGCAACAGGCTGGAGCCCCCCGACAAGGCGGGCAAGCTGCGCGAAGACCACCTCCGCTGCCACAAACCGAGAGCTCCACCATCGAGCCTCAGCGCGCTGCGGCTGCTCGTCCCACATTGTCTTTATTGTTCAATGGCCAGCGATTCCGCATCGATAAGGACAAGTTCATTATCGGCCGTGGAAGCCAACAGACCGACCTTACGATCCGTGATGGAAACATCTCTCGAAAGCACTGTGCGGTCATCTATCGTGGCGGGAACTACTTCATCAAAGACCTCGATAGCACGAACGGTATCGAGTTTAATGGTCAGCGCGTTGAGCGGAAGAGGATCGAAGAAGGAGACACCTTCTATCTCTGTGACTATGAGCTCCGCTTCACCTTTCGGTAGCGCGCAGTCTAGGCCAAGCGGCTAGAACTTCGGTCTAACCATCTTTCGTTCGTGACTACCCTCAGCTTCGGGTGTGTCCCTCACAACTCTAAATCCCTGATCAAGACCCGGAAGATTTCGCTGAACAGCCTGGCGGTAAGT
>CALELH010000780.1 GCA_937902595.1 uncultured Myxococcales bacterium | reverse complement strand
GATCGCGAGCCTAGACTGCGCGCGTGCATTCGAGCAATCTTTGATATTGAGAAACGCCCCTAAGATCAACAGATTAATCGATCATCGCGGCTCCGCCAGAGTCCGCTGTTGCTGGGACGGCCTGTCAACGCTGGCCTTGATTGATTGAGACAGTCAGCGGTGGATCCCTAGGAGGCGCCCGCTGCGCGTGCTCGACGTGTCACGTCAACCATAGCGACGCGCAAGTCCTCTCCCGAGATCTCACGGCCAAAGGACGTGTAGATCAGACCCGGTGTACCCGCCTTCTCACAGAAGAAGCCCCGTCGATCGAGCCCGGTCATCTTAATCCCCGCTGGATCAAGCCCATGAAGATGCCGAGACACGAGCTCAAGCGCATCCAAGTGGTCTTCATTCATATGCACGATGGCCCCTTCGGCGAGAGCGGCGAGATCATCGGGCTGTGGCTCAGTGAAGAGGTCCTGTCCATCAAACCAACAGATCCGCCCAAAACCGGCGATGTAGCGCACCTTCTCCACTCGGCTCATTCGCCAAAAATGAAAGTCGTGGGTTCCAAAGTAACCATCACTCGCCGGAACGCGCTCACGATACCGCGCCTTCAACTCAGCGAACTCTACCTCCGAGATGACGACCTCGTCCTCGCCCGCCGTACCATCCCCGCCGCTCCCCTGCGTGACAAGTCGCTCCATGTGACCGACCAAGGTCGCTCTCCACTGAGCCTGGGGATCCCCGTCTGCGCGGCCCTGACGAATGAAGAGACTGCACCGATTATCAGCCTTCAGGTTTCGCGTGTGTGCTGCGATTTGAGCGATCAGAATGAATGGTGTTCCATTCTGATCGAGGGCAAATGGGACAACAGAGTTTGTCGGGTACCCGAGCAGATCGGACTTCGAAGAGAGCGTCCCAAGAGTCGCGACGTGAACATCTTGAAGCCATTGGCGTACATCAGCGGCCGGCTCCATACGCTTGGCGTTCTTGGAGGCGTCTGCGATTTCTTTGTTCTGCGCTTCTGTAAGGTCTTTTTCACTCATAAGTATACTCTCAATCCATACTGCTAACGAGCGGAGTATCATCAAGGCTCCGCCCTATCTTGGGCCGTGATTTAACCTCCCAGCCCGCCCAATTACAATTCGAATCCGTAGTACCTGAGACTGTGAACAGTGCACACGAACATTGGAGTTGAGACCCGTCAGTTGATGGGACACCTCTTGCCTCTGGCTGTCCTGCTCTCGGTCTAGGCCGACGTCAACTCCATCTGAATCATCCGCGATGACCAACGATTCAGACCAAATAATGTGCGAACTCACAAGAAAGAAATTGAAAACAATTATCAATATCACTAATGGTAGGGCCTAACACGCGTGCGAACGCTCAGATGTATGTACCGGAAGGACCAGCAATATGAAGACACTCATCGGATACTCAGTCTTACTCTTGGCGCTCTGCCTAGGGTGCTCCGGAGATGATGATAATAATGAGGCAGCAGGCGGCTCCGCTGGCGAGCAGGGCGGTATGGGTACCCCCGGCGGAATCCCCGGATGCTACGACATCTCGGTACACATGTGCGATTGCTCGCTGACCGAGGCAGCGTGCCTCGAAGCGGAGAGGATCTGGACAGACCGCTGTGACTGTGAAGAGGCCGCAGGCGGCTCTGGTGGAGAAGGCGGTTCAGGTGGCGAAGGGGCCACTGGCGGCGAGGGGGGCGTGGGCGGCTCTGGCGGCGTTGGTGGGACAGGAGGGATGACTGGTGCCGGTGGCGGTGGCGGGGGGGCTGCCGCCGCCGGCTGCTATAATCAAATGACCCATATGTGCTCTTGCGACACGGACGAGGCCGCGTGCGGAGAGGCCGGCGGCATCTGGACAGACCAGTGCGTGTGTGGTGAAGGCGCTGGCGGCGCTGGCGGCGAGGGTGGCGGTGGAGCCGGTGGCGCAGGCGGAATGGGCGGCGCTCCCGCTAATCCGGACGCGTTTGGCTGCTACGACCCAACCAGTCACATGTGTGATTGTGAGAGCGACGAGATGGCCTGTGGCTCAAGCGGTGGCGTGTGGACCGAAACATGCGCCTGTGGCGGCGGCGGCGCTGGTCACGGCGGCGGAGGCGCAGGACATGGCGAGGGCGGCGCTGGCGGCGGCGGAGCCGCGGCTGACGGGTACGGCTGCTATGACGTCATGGTCCACATGTGTGACTGTGACACCGATGAGGCCGCGTGCGTTGAAGGAGGCGGCATCTGGCACGAGGGCTGTGGCTGCGGTTCTTAAGAACCCCCAGCACAGCACGACGTAGCTCAGTCTCTATATGCTCCACGTTGACCAATATATGCGCTCAGCCCTCAGGGCCGTCGCGGGCTGCTTAGTGCTCGCTGCGCTCGCTCTGTGTCCACGGTCCGCTGTCGCCCAAGACAGTGACGACGAGCCAGCCACGACGAGTGAGTCTACAGGGTTAGAGCAGCCGAAGGCCGGCGAGCCTGACGCCGTCGTCGTCACTGGTACGCGCACGGAACAGAGGCGATCGGACAGCCCCGTCGCGGCCGAGGTCATCACGCGGAAACAGCTTGAAGAGAGCGGCGCGACCAACGTCGCGCAAGTCATGACGATGTCGGGCGGAGTCCAGGTTGAGCGCAGCTTCGCCGGCGTCGGCGTCTCCCTACAGGGTCTAGATCCAAAGCACACCCTAGTCCTCATCGATGGCGAACGACTGCCCGGAACTAAGGACGGCGTCTTTGACCTGGAGCGTCTAAACCTAGAGCAGATCGAGCGCATCGAGATCCTACGTGGGGCTGGGTCGGCGCTCTATGGGGCTGACGCCATCGGTGGAGTGATTAATATTATCACTCGCGGGCTTCCGGACACGGGCGCAGCCGCGTTGATCGGGGGCGCCTCTGTCATGCTGGGCAGCGACCGTTCAAAGGAAGGAACAGCGCGTCTGGGCGGACGAACGGGGCCTGTGAGTGGTCACGTCGTCGGCGGCTACCACTCGCTGCCGAGCTTTGCTCTAGATGATAACGACGAGAGCCCCGAGACCGACGGCAGCTCCATTAACGACTGGTACACCAAGGGATCGGCGAAGTGGCAGGTCGCCCCGCGCACCAAGATCTCGTCAGGCGCAGAGTTCGCTAAGCGTGAGCGGAGCGGTGTCGACGCCTCCGATGCGGGCGCCGTCTTCGACCGACGTCAAGTCGTAGATATGTACGACGCTCACCTCGGTCTCGAACACAAGACAGATGGAGGTGACCGAGTCGTCTCGTCCGCTCGTTTTAACCATCTCCGAGATCAATTTCTCCGTGACCAAAGGAATTCAAACCGTCAGGACAGTTACGAGGATTCTCTGATCTGGTATGCCCAGGCCAATGGGCAGGTCGACCTCAAGTTGCCTGCACAAAACGTGTTGAGCGTGGGCGTAGACGGGATATTGGAGCAAGCCGAAAATCCGCGCATCGTTCGAAGGGAGTCCTGTGACTTCGAGTCACCCACGACGGAGTGTAAGACCGCCCAACGTCGGCGAGGCGCCGTCTATATTCAGGACGTCCTGACCGCCCTATTGGATCCATATCTCGTGTTTGTGGGAGGTGCTCGCGTCGAGGGCGACACACACTTCGGTGTTGAGACGGTACCGCGCCTCGCCGTTCGCTTCGATCCGATAGAGACCCTGACTCTAAGAACGAGCGTCGGTCGCGGTTATCGCGCTCCCAGCTTTAAGGAGCTCTACCTCCGGTTTGACAACCCGAGCGTCGGGTACACTGTCCGAGGCAACACCAAGCTCGAGCCCGAGCGCTCCGTGAGCTACCAGGCCAGCCTAGACTGGAAACCCATCAAGACCGTCTCCGTTCACGTAAACGCCTTCCGAAACGACCTTGAGGGGCTGATCGACTTTCAGCTCACCACGCCGGCTACGGCCGACGGTGAACTCGATCGGTTTGAGCTCACAAACATCGCGAGCGCATATACCCAGGGAGTTCAGACCGAGCTGTCATATCGACTCTGGCCACTCATCGAGATCCGAGGAAGCTGGCAGATCTTAGAGGCTATAAACACCTCTGAAGACCGCCCACTCTCTGGTCGGGCGGAGATGCAGCTCAGCGGTATGTTGGTCTTGCGCGATCCCTCTAACGGGCTCTCACTAAACGTCTCCTCGGTCTGGACGGGTAAACGCCCCTTCTACCTTCAAACTGATGGCGATGAGGTGACTCGATTCGAAGCCGACCCCTACATGAATTTAGCGGTGAACATTGGGTGGCGAATCTACTCATACCTGCGTCTCTCCGTGCGTGGAGAGAACCTGCTCGATGAGGGGGATAAGGACTTTCTGGGTCAGCGTCCGCGGCGCTTCGTGCTCGCCCTCGGCGCAGGTCTCTAATGGAGCCAATCTATATGCCAAGACTTTACGTTCTGTTTGCGTTTCTCTGCGCCCTGACCTCATTGGGCTGCTCCGCGAGCATCGACTCAACGGGACGAGACCAGGTCGTCGGCTGCGATCTCACTGAGCCTGTCGTGAGTGAAGACGGATCCTCGACGATCTGTGTCGACGCGACAAGCAGAGAAGAGTGGACCCTCATCCATCTCGAGGACGGGCTCGTCAACGCCAGCCAAGGCTGGGACCTCGCCTTTCGACGGTTCTCTGTCCGCACCAACGGCGGTGGCAGTGGGACGGGCACGGGGGCAGGTCAATTGGTAGATGCGATGAACATCAGCGGTGTTGACTTCGCCCCCGACTCCGGATGGATAGACGATGGCGCAGACGCGGACGAACTCGTATTCTCCGAGTGGTACTCATACAACGGCGACACTCACAAGCTGACCCCGGTGTCTGGCGTGTGGCTTGTGCGTGGTGGCCATGACCAACGGTACTACGCACTTCAAATTACATCCTACTACGACAGCGCCGGTGATTCGGGGATCTACACTCTTCGTTGGAGCGCCTTGAGCCCGCCGATGGTCCTCCCCGACCTAACACCCGGCACAGGCGCGCTGCCCATGCCGACAGATAACCCCCAGTCGGGCGCGAGCGGCGGAGACGAGATGAGCGGCGACGCCGGTGTGCCGGCCGCGGCGAGCTATGGATGCTACTCCGGTCCTCCCGACCACCAATGTGATTGCGACGGGTCCCAGGAGCAATGCGATGAGATCGGTGGCACCTGGACCGAAGAATGTACCTGTGATGAATAACCGATGACTTTCAGAATCAAGAATCGACACCGGAGTCAACTCCGGTCACGTTAAGAGGAGCAGTCTTCCAATGATGAGCAGATGTATCGCGACGGCACTATTCCTGCTGTGTATCAGCGCCACCAGTTGGGCAGAACCGACACGCATGGTCACTCTCGGCGCGGGGGTCACCGAGACGGTGTTCGCCCTTGGTTTAGGAGATCAGGTCGTCGGCGTCGACGTCTCGAGTATGTACCCGCAGGCAGCCCTGCGAAAGCCCAAGGTCGGATATGTACGTCAGACGACCGCCGAGGGGATCGCCTCCCTTAAGCCAAGCCTCGTGCTCGCGTCGGCGATCCTAGGACCTGCGACGATCCCCGACCAACTCAAGGCGGCCGGCCTCAGACTCGAACTCGTCCCCGCGGCGCGCTCAATCGATGACGCGGTCACGCGTATCAAGACGGTCGGCGCGCTGTTGAATAAGACCCCCGAGGCGGAGGCGCTCGCGAAGTCGGTGCAAGACAAGGTCGCGGAGGCGAAGGCCCACTCAAAGGGTCGTACACCAGCCCGTGTTCTGTTTATCTTCGTACACGGTGGCACGTCGATGCAGGTCTCCGGCACCGGCACCGCAGCCAACGCGATGATCGAGGCCGCTGGCGCCCAGAACGCGGTCAGTGAGTTTAAGGGCTACAAATCTCTCTCAGCCGAGGCTCTTCTGGCGGCCAAGCCCGACTTCATCCTCGCGACGACACGAAGCCTGAAGGCCATCGGCGGTACCAAGGGCCTCTGGGCCTCCCCTGGCGTCGCTATGACTCCAGCGGGTAAGAATCAGGCGCTCATCGTAATGGACGACCTCATGCTCATGGGTTTTGGGCCACGCACCGGTGACGCGCTCCTCGAGTTGACCCGCGCAATCTATAAGTGACGAGCCCGATCCCCTCAGCGGCCGAAGCGGCCAGCGGAATGCAGAGGCGACGGCGCGTCGTCATCTGCGTCCTGCTCTTGCTCGTCGTCAGCGCGACGGTCATCGCCGTCAGCGTCGGCGCTCTCGCGCTGCCCCTAGGGACCACCGTCGCCATCCTCGTTGAGCCCATCGGGCTCTCCCTACCTTGGGCAGTGGATGAGGCCCAATCATCCATCGTGTGGGGGATACGGATGCCTCGGGTCATCCTCGGTCTGCTTGTGGGAGCGGTCCTCGCCGTCTCCGGCGCGATCATGCAGGGTCTCTTTCGCAACCCACTCGCGGAGCCCGGTCTCATCGGCGTCTCGAGTGGAGCGGCCCTTGCTGCCGCCACGACCATCGTCTTAGGCTCGGGCCTGATCGCGGCGATGCCTGAGCCATTGGGTCAACTCGCGCTGCCCCTCGCCGCATTTACCGGAGGGGTCATCTGCACCTATCTCGTCTATGGCGTCTCTCTCACGAATGGTCGCCTCTCCATCTCGACGATGCTGCTCGCCGGCATCGCGTTTAACGCCATCGGCTTCGCCATGCTCGGGCTGCTGCAGTATGTGGCCGACGATAACGAGCTGCGTGGGCTCACCTTCTGGATGTTGGGTAGTTTGGGAGGAGCGACCTGGGACTCCCTCGCGGTCATCACGCCGTTCCTCGTCATCCCACTCATCGGGTGTTACTGGCTGGCTCGCCCCCTAAACTGCTTCCTGCTTGGCGAAACCGAAGCCATGCACCTCGGAGTCCCCGTCGAGCGTATCAATCGAGTGGCTATACTCTTGGTCGCCCTCGGGGTCGGCGCGACGGTCGCGGTCAGCGGCATGATCGCCTTCTTGGGATTGGTGGTCCCCCACCTCATTCGACTCGCGG
>CALELH010000779.1 GCA_937902595.1 uncultured Myxococcales bacterium | reverse complement strand
GGCGTAGGCGCCGCTGGTGGAGCCGGCGGTCAAGGTGGCGTAGGCGCCGCTGGTGGAGCTGGCGGTCAAGGTGGCGCTGGTGGAGCGGGTGGCGCTGGTGGTGCAGGGGCCGCGGGTGGCGCGGGTGGAGCTGGTGGTGCAGGGGCCGCTGGTGGCGCTGGTGGCGCTGGTGGAATGGCAGAACCAGACTGCCGACAGGATCGCGATTGTGACGCCGGGCAGAGCTGTGACGCCGGGCGATGCGTAGAAGGCTGCATCTGCCCTGATATCTACGAGCCGGTCTGCGCGGCAGACGGACAAACCTACAGTAATCGATGTGAGGCGGACTGTGTCCGCGCTCAAGTTCTTCGACCTGGCGAGTGTTGTGTCGATGTGCAGTGCGAGATCGAGTGCACCTGGGGCTTTCGAGAGAACGCGGATGGCTGTGAGGTCTGTGAATGTAATCCGCCACCAGCCGGCTGCGATCCGCCGTCTGACGACCTGAATTACATCAGCGGGGATCCGCAGCAATGCGCGATGATAGACTTCCAGTGCCCGGAAGAATTCGAGAGCTTCGCCGACGAATGTGGCTGTGGCTGCGCCCGGGCCCGCGCGGGTTGTGTATGCCCAGCAGTTTTGCAACCCGTCTGCGGAGTCGATGGCAACACCTACAATAACGCCTGTCGCGCGCGATGCGCTAACGTCGAAATCGCGGCTCAGGGTGAGTGCATGGACGAGGTGGTCTGTCCTAGTGACGTCGAGTACTGCCGCGCCGTCTGTAGCGATATGGACCCGGGAGCCCCGGCGGCCTGCCGCGTCCCAGACTGCGAGTGTGGCGCGGGGATGTGTGAGCAGGAGGAGTTCCTTTGTGAGGCCAATCGCATGTGTATTCCCGCTCTCTGGCAGTGCGACCGAGAGGACGATTGTCCGGATGGCGCGGATGAAGAGGGCTGCGCAGATCGTGTCTGCGAGGACGGTCTAGTCGACTGTGGGGATGGCCAATGCTTACCAGCCAACTGGCGATGCGATGGTGACCGCGACTGTGCAGATGGTCG
Source organism: uncultured Myxococcales bacterium (assembly GCA_937902595.1). GTDB lineage: Bacteria > Myxococcota_A > Bradymonadia > UBA7976 > UBA1532 > UBA1532. Next base: position 4,869 of record CALELH010000779.1, on the reverse strand, counting down.
TGACGAGGACGACTGCGGTGAGGTTGAATGCCCGGACATCAACGACTACTGCAACGCCTTCTGTAACATGGAGATGCCTGCACCGCCGCCTCAGGGTTGCCCAATTCCAGAGTGTGTCTGTGAAGACGTCGACTGTCTCGACCCGAACGACCCCCGAGTGAGCTATGTCGCTGAGGACTTCAATGAATGTCAGCGCATGGAGATCGACTGTCCGGAGGGCGCGGCGAGGTTCGATGATGATTGTGGCTGCGGATGTCTTGCAGCGGAGTTCGTCTGTGGAGAGGACGACTTCCAATGTGGAGATGGCCAATGTATTCGCGGTGACTGGGTTTGCGATTTCACGAGGGATTGCGACAACGGCGCCGACGAGCCGCCCGAGAATGACATGTGCGAACCAGAAGAGTGCTTTGACGGCGAAGTGCAGTGCCAGACAGGCGAGTGCATCGAAGAGGGCTGGGTATGCGACGGAATGCTAGATTGTCTCTCCGAAGAAGACGAAGCAGACTGCCTTTGATAAGAGGACCGTCTCGCCTAGTCTAGATTCCGTGTCGCGTAGACATGGTCGCCGCCGACGATGGTCGGGGTATACCCATTCTCTTGTAGCCAGTTGAAGACCGTCTCAGTGCGGTTCTCGTCGCCTTCGCCGTATCGAGCGGCGATGGCGAAGGCCTTAATCTTAGGCAAACTTTCGGTCATCCCCTTGAACGCCTCCAACTCGGTGCCATTGATCGTGATGACCATGAGGTCAACCTCGTCGATGCCTTGCTCTACGAGAAGCGTATCCACGGTCTTACAGGGCACCTCCACCGGACTGTATTCACCCGTCAGAGAGTGTGGAGTGAAGCTGTTGGCCTGCAGCATGTGCCGATAGGCCGGCCGCGTTCCATTTTCACTCCAGACTCCACAATGAACGGCGGTCCCAGTGTCAGGGAAGTTCTTCGCCAGATTCTGCTTAAGCACCGCATAATTCTCGGGGATGAACTCTACCGCCAACACGCGGCCTGTCGGCCCAGTACTATTTGCCAAGAACATGCTGAAATGACCCAGATATGCACCAAGCTCTACGATGGTCTGGCCAGGGGTGATCTCATGGTTCAGGTGAGGAGGGACGTAACGAGAGCTACACTCGAACCGAAACTTCATATCGCTCACGGACTGATTCCATCCCACCCTGAGCAAGGTCCCTAAGTCGGCCTCGGGCTTGAGCTCCGCGAGGTGTGAGAGCGGTAGGTTGTATAGAGTCATGCCGTCGACTCTGATCCAGGGCAGCCACTCTCCCTCGACGAGGTCATATCCGACCTGCTGAATACCCGCGTCAGCGTAGCCATGCATGCGGCTGAGCACATGCTCTGGCTCAGGAGGTTGACCGATCTGCTGGGAATAGTTCGCGAGGTCGTCTGCCAGCTTCGTCTCACCAGACGCGCGCAGCACGCCGGAGACGCGCTCCAAGATGGCGCGGGCGGCGTCCAGCTTATCCGCAGCCACCAAGAGATTAGCCAGATTGATCGCTGATCCAGTGTTCGTAGGCTCGAGTGAGATGGCTCGACTGAAGTGACCGAAGGCTGCCTCGCTCGCCCCCTCGTACGCCTCCAAAATCCCCAGATTATTGTAGATGCGAGCTGAGTCTCCTCCGACCTTAAGCGCTTGCTCCAAGAGCGGGCGAGCCTTCATCGTCTCCTGAGTCGCCAAGTGCGCCTCCGCCCTCTCGAGGAGCGAATTCAAGTCGGTTTCCATGGGATGCTCTCCTGCTTAACTCAGCGATAATATGTGCCACTTAAGACCGGGTCGGCCGCCCGGTCAAGCGAAGTCGACGTCTCTAGACCTTCACCCGTCAGATCTAGCTACGCTTAGCCACGGAGGCGCGTAGGCCAATGAAGAGGATAGCGACGGACAAGAGCCCGCATACTCCGCCCCAAAACCAGTAAGGGAGAAGTAAGGCGTCAGCCATGCGCGCGACGTCCGAAGGCATCATGCCAAGCTGTGTCTCAGCTTCGTCCGTAAAGAGGTAATCGCTCCGAGAGAAGACGCTCAGCGCCAACTGGCAGGCAATAAACAAGAGAACCACATGGGAAACCCAGGGCTTTCCCTTTGCAGCGACCCCCAAACAGATGGTCGCCGTCGCCAGGACGAAGAACGCTCCGAAGACGTTGCGGACGACGAGGACAAGGGCTGCGATCAAGAAGAGCCCGAAGATCCAGAGGGCGATGCGGGCGCGCCGCTCATTTCGGCCCATAGCGAACCCAAGCGCGGCGAAGCAAGCCGGCCCGACCAATCCACCCGCCGAGATAAAGGCGCGGCCAAAGCGACCCACATCACCTCGCCATACGGCGACACCTGAGCCATCGGCGTACATCACAAATTGCTCAAAGTCTGCGCCGACGACCAACGCCGCTAAGCCGTGTCCCATCTCGTGAACGAGGGTGGAGAGCAACAGTAAAGGATACGCGATGATTCGCCCGTATGGGATCACGTGCAGTAGCAGGAGGGTAATGATGATGCTCCCCACGAGGATCGACGCTGTGCGCATCGCCTGTTCGCGGGCGGAGAGCTTGGGCGCTGGGCCACGGTCTCCTGGCGTACCTACAGACTCGAGAACTTCGGGGCCTAGTTCGTGCTCACCACTACCGTCTGCTCGGCGTCTAGGGCGCGAGTCCGTCATGCGCGCTTACTCACGACTCTCAGTTGAGTGAACTGGCGGTGGCCAGCCGGAGACTTGTGGTATCCATAGCCACTCTCACGTGCCCCTATCCACGGTGTACCGCTCGCCCCGCCCACACCGCGATTGACCCCGACCATCCCGGCATCCAGCCTTCGAGCGACTTCATAGGCGCGCTCTTCATCGCTCCCGAAGACGACGGCGCCGAGGCCAAAAGGGGTGTCATTAGCCAAACGCACGGCCTCGTCTTCTGATGGACAGCGAATCAGCGCCGCCACGGGACCAAAGGTCTCCTCCGTAGCGATACGCATTCCGTGACTTACCCCATCGAGAACGACCGGCTCCAAGAAGTTACCGACCTCTGAAGCCTGTCCGCCGGTCAAGATCCGAGCGCCTAGGGCGACCGCCTCCTCTAGCTGTTCGAGCACGTGTCGGCGCTGGCGCTGACTGACCATAGGTCCGACTCGGGTCCCCTCTTCTAGACCATCTCCGACCGCCATCTTCCGGGCCTCGGACACCAGCGCCTCAGTAAAGGGCTCAGCGATGGACTCGGGTACATAGATCCGCTCAGTGCTCACACACACCTGACCCGCGTTCCTAAAGCTGCTTCTCGCAGCAAACTTGGCAGCTCTCGCCACATCAGCGTCGTCCAGAATGACGAGGGGGTCCTTCCCCCCAAGCTCGAGAACAACTCGCCTCAAGTTTGGCGCAGCCTGACCCAAGATATGCTTCCCGACTTCCCGCGAGCCGGTAAAGGCGATCATGTCTACCTCGGCGTCGACGAGCGCCTTTCCTTGTGCCTCAGCACCATGAACGATCTGCAAGACCCCATCGGGGAGACCTTCACTCATCAGTTCAAAGTAAGCTTGTGCCGTCAGTGGAGTCTCCTCGGACGGCTTTAGAATGACGGCGTTGCCCGCCATGAGAGCTGGTAAGACCAGCCAATGAGGCATGGCGAAGGGGAAGTTCCATGGAGTAATCGCTACGCAAACACCCAAGGGATCGTAGAAGATGGTCGACTCGGTGTGAGCGTCCACCACCGTCTCCGCTCGAAGCGCCTCCATCATCTCATCCAGCTCTTCAGCGAGACCTGACCCGCAGCTGCGCACCTCTCCCACGGCCTCTCCGAGCGGTTTCCCCATCTCCTCAGTGAGCTGTCTTCCTACCGTGTCCGCTGCATCTTGGATGCGTTGGGCGGCAGTGAGCAGGTATGCGCGGCGGTCCTCTAAACTAAGCAGCCCCCACTCTACCTGCCCTTTCCGGGCACGCTCTACGACACCAGGGACCTCATCAACGGGCGTAATCGGCACACTGCCGACCTCAGTTCCATTCACGGGATTTAGGGAGACCAAACGCGCCATTATCGGCTCCTTGAGACCTCTTCGACGGGGCCAATCTGCCATGGCGAGAAGCCACCTACAATCTTAGAGGTGACTTTCCCGTCGAGCTAGTGCATAAACCCGCCGAGTTGACCCCTCTAATGATGACGGGAGAGCCCCTTTGTTTCGCCTAGCGCTAATGACACTACTCCTCAGCTCTGGCATCGCTACAGCCGAGGTGAGCCCTACCTTTGGCTCCTATGGTCGCGTCGGTTTCACCGTCGATGACGCAGGTGGCCAGGCTGAAAGCCGCCAGATTACTCTCTTTGGACCTCGCACTGGTCAGGGCAATTATCTCGAGCTCGACTTCGGGGCCGCTGGTTGGAAGACCCAGGCCGCCAAGGTCCGCGTTCTCACGACGCTGTCCGTCGGAGACCGATTCGCCCACGCATCAGGTGATTTCTCTACGGGGTTGGCGGTGCGCCAGGCCTTCGTCGAAGCGGAAGACCTGTGGAATACAGGTGCCTTTGCCTGGTTGGGTAGCAGAATGGCCCGTGGCGATGACATCTACCTCTTGGACTTTTGGCCGATGGATGATCTGAATATCCTAGGTATGGCTGGGGGCTGGCGAAGTAAGAACACTGACACTCAATTCATTCTCGGCTTCAACAGAGCCATCGATGGCTATCAGGTTCAATACGTGGACGTACCTGACATCGCTTTCGGCGAGGCTACTGTCACAAGTCTAAATCGGCAACGCACCATCGCGGCGCTGAGCACTGAGCGCCGGTTCGGTGGCACGAAGGGCGTCCTAGGGGTGAAGACCCGCCTCTACGGAGAGGTTCACTTTCTCCCCAAGGGTCGGCGAACATTGGACGGCGGATTTGAGGCGGG
>CALELH010000778.1 GCA_937902595.1 uncultured Myxococcales bacterium | reverse complement strand
TGGCAGTAAACACCATCATCATCATGATTTATGGCTCGATTTCCACCGGACCGGTCCGTCTTTCCGATGGCCCGTCTTTCCGACACCCACAGCGAGGTGCCCGCCCAATGACAAAGAATCGGCATGGCACCTGGTGTCAGCGAGTGCTCAGCAGTCGCAACCGGGTAGGTGTAGGCGCTGTTTGTGGTGGGCCACAGATGGTGCTCGAAGGGTAATCAGTGAAAAAGCAAAAAGACGCATCCAAGACGACGACGGTGACGGTGGAGAACACACAGTCGGAACAGCTTACTACTGCAGAAGAACAAATTCTGAGGATGAGGTCTGGTGCTGCTTTGAAACCTAATGAAGAGCTGGGTAGTAAGCTCGACGGTTTAGCCGATGAGCATCGAGCTGATGTCGCCGCGAGACTCGCGCTGATTCAAGCCGAGATTATGGCCGCTCTAGACGAAGAGCCTGAGCTAAGAGAAGACCGCAAGAAGCGGATCGTTGACGCCCTCCGCGAGACAGACTAACCCCGACTATCTTCCGTTTTTTCGACCCCTCACCGCCCCATGAGGCCCTATTGATATCCGGCCGGCTTGGCCCCATAAGTCCCAATTGATATCCGGTCCGCTTGATCTGCGCGCCTCAAGCGCCATAATGGCAGCCTGAGGGCACCGCCAAGATTAACCAGAACGAGAGATATCATGCGCCACAAGCTACAGGCTCTGCTCGACGAGAAGGTCAACCCAATGGTCAGCCAACATGGAGGCTCCATCGAGTTGGTCGACTATGTGAACCGGACAGCCTACATCCGTATGGCTGGGGGATGTCAGGGCTGCTCATCATCAGCGATGACGCTCAAGCAGGGGGTCGAGAACGCGATCTTTGAAGCATATCCACGCGTTCGACAGGTCGTAGATGTGACTGACCACAACTCGGGCGCGAACCCCTATTATAGCTAGACGGGTAAGTACAATGATCAACCCTTCAATTGAGTTTGAGGAAGAACTCACGCTCTTTAGGCAGACGTGCGCGCGCTTTACACGAGATGAGATTGAGCCGAACGTCTTTGAATGGGAAGAAGCTCAAATCTTCCCACGGGAGCTCTATCAAAAAGCGGGCGCCGCAGGAATCCTCGGTGCAGGTTTCCCCGAAGAGTTCGGCGGCAGCGGCACTGACTCGCTATACGCGCTGGCAGCATCAGAAGAGATGCTGCGAGCCGGTAGCACAGGGGTAGTCGTTGGTCTTCAATCATTAGGCATCGCCCTGCCTCCCATCCTGAGCCTCGGCAGCCCCGAACAAAAAGCGCGGTTTGTTCCGGCCGTTCTGAGGGGGGAGAAGATCGCCGCCCTCGGGGTCACTGAGCCCGGGGCTGGCAGTGATGTCGCGGGGATTAGGACGAGCGCTGTGCGCGATGGAGATGACTACATCATTAACGGAGCGAAGCTCTTCATAACCAGCGGCGTACGCGCTGATTTCGTGACCGTGCTCGCGAGGACAGGACCTGATCCACATCAGGGGCTCACCTTCTTCGTGGTTGAGCAAGGCACGCCCGGCTTCGCCGCCTCCCGTGCCTTGAAGAAAACCGGCTGGTGGGCGAGCGACACGGCGGAGTTGGTCTTCGAAGATGTACGTGTTCCGGTCGCGAATCGCATCGGTGATGAAGGCTCAGGCTTTCTCGCGGTCATGCAGAACTTCGTCACCGAGCGCCTCTCCCTTGCCTTCTACGGACACGCGACCGCAGAGGTCGCGCTCCAGGAAGCCCTCGCATACAGTAAGGAGCGAGAGGCCTTCGGGCGTCCCATCGGAACGTTTCAGGTCAATCGCCACAAGCTCGCCGACATGGCGACCAAAGTCACGGCCGCCAAGACGCTCAATTACGCGCTGGCCCAGCGGGTACGAAAGGGTGAACGCCCAGTCGGCGAGGTCGCCATGGCGAAGAACTTCTCATCGGACGTCGCTGTTGAGGTGTGTTACGACGCGGTCCAGCTCTTTGGAGGGATGGGCTATATGCGAGAGACGAAGGTCGAGCGCCTGAGCCGCGACGCACGTCTTCTCCCCATCGGGGGCGGCACAAGAGAGATCATGAACGAAGTGATCTCCCGCTGGGTACTCTAGAGAAGGCTCCTTCGGCGGAGCCACCTGCTATTTTTCGACGTTGACCGTGATGGTCTGACTCACGGAGTTCCCATAGGAGCGGTGGGCACCATCGGCGAACTGCAGAGTGAGCGTGTGCTTGCCGGGAGTGAGCGTCAATTCGGCCTCTGTCTGCCCCTTGCCGAAATGAATGTGAGTCGCGTCATTGGGGACCACGGAGCCGAGGGAGATAACCCCACCATCGACGATGATGTGGTGATGACCCTTCGTCTTGTCGTTCGCGTCAACGCCGGCGGGCGTCACGGCCAGACCCTCCGCACCAAAACGCACCTTGAAAGGGCTCTTAACCGTCGCACCATCAACCGGCTCAAGGAACCGAACAGCGGGCGCACCCTTGGTCTCGACCACATTCACCGTGATCGCTGCGCTCAGGGCTTGCCCATAGGAGCGGTGCGCGCCATCTGCGAACTGCATTGTCAGAGTGTGCTTACCGGGGGTGAGCGTCATCGACGTATTGGTCTGCCCTTTACCGAAATGGATATGTTGCGAATCCGCCGGCACCGTCCCTCCGTACGGGATGGGCTTCCCATCGATGATCAGATGATGGTGTCCCATCGTCTTATCGTTCATGCCTGTGCCCGCCTTAGCGACCTTCATCCCTTCCAAACCGAAGGCGACATCGAAGGTCGTGGGGACGGTCGCCCCGTCCTGGGGCCACTTGAAGAACACTCGCGCCGCGTTAGAGGCCGGCTTCATCGGTTGGCTCGCCGATGGCTGACTCGCCGATGGTTGGCTCGCCGATGGCTGGCTCGCCGGCGCTTTCTTGACCACCTTCGGGGTCTCTACTGGCTTGGCCGGACCCTCGCTCTTAGCGCACCCAAAGGCGCACAAAATCGACCCTAAAACCAACACTCTATACATGGCTAGACCTCACGGTTTACTTAAGAACAGTGGCACGGATTCTGCGATAGGTCTTACGGCAAATCAAGACCCTCCGATCTCGACGCGACGTGAGCTACATCGAGCGCTGTTCAGCGCAGCCGCGGAGATCCCTAAAACTAAATTTGGAAGCGACCACTCGAGAAGCGACCAGTGCCATACGTATTGATCAAGCGACGTAAATTCCTCATCGATTCATAGTATGCGTCGGAGGAAGGTTCGGCCTTGTCCATCTCCGTATACAGGCTCCGTAGCCCAGTCAGCAGCTCGGTCATCGCTTCCTTGTGGTTGGCGATGCGTTCGGTTTTATCCACGAGTTGGTCATTCGCGTCGATGAGACGGTCGGCCAGATTCTGGAGTACTTTGTCCTCAGCACCTTTGGCCGCGAGAAACGCCGTAGCTTGCTTTGAAGATAATTTTATAATCGTCGCCGACGACTCGGCGATGACGGTGGCGGACCGATGCTTCCCTGTCAGAACCGTCGCCTCACCCACATAAGAGCCAGGCTCGGTGACCTCGCCGACCTTAGTCCCGCCCAGATAGACCTCCAGACGTCCCGATAAGAGGATCACCATACCGCCGCCAGCGGTCCCCTCTTCGAAGAGAACCGTGCCGGCCGTGACCGTCTGAGCCAGGCTATGAATGGATGTGATCTCGCTCATGTCTTGCACCTACCCCCTGTCTGTGAACAATACCAGACGAACACGAACTACGATCAGCTAATTTTTCCTTTAGCGAATAGTACGATGAGGAGAGCGGCATGGCGCGCGACACGATCCCTGACCGAGTACAAGCTTTCGGGCGAACCATTGGACATAAACCTGCGATGCACTATCACAGTGGTGATGCGTGGGAGACCGTCACCTGGTCGCAATACGCTGAGCGCAGCCGGCTCTTCGCTGCCGCGCTCATCGCAAATGAATATGAGCCTGGAGACGGGGTCGCAATTCTCTCGGACAATTGTCCGGAGTGGCTGATCTCGGAGATGGGCGCGATGATGGCGCGCGCCGTGGCTGCAGGCATCTATCAGACATGCACTCCCGAGCAGACCGCGTATATCGCGCAGCACTGCGAAGCGAAGGTCGCCATCGTCCAAGATCCATCTCAGTGGACGAAGTTCTCCTCTCAAAGAAAATCTCTACCTAAACTCAAAAAGATCGTCCTGCTCAAGGGCGCCGACGAGATCGACGACCGTATGGTCTGCAGCTTCGAAGAGTTTATCGCGGAGGGGCGCGATCACTTAGAGGCAGCGGACGTACGTTTCGCTGAACTTCAAGACGATGACCTCGCCGTTCTGATATATACGAGCGGCACGACCGGCCCTCCGAAGGGCGTAATGCTGTCGCACCACAACCTCGCATGGACAGCCCAGCAAACGAACGTCGCGGCAGGCGAGACCGTGGGCGACGACGACTGCGTGGTCAGTTATCTTCCGCTCTCTCACATCGCTGAGCAGCTGTTCTCTATTCACCTCCCCGCCACCTATGGTTTCCCTGTGTGGTTCGCGGGGTCTGTCGACCGGCTTAAGGAGACCCTCGGACACGCGCGACCAACGCTGTTTCTCGCGGTGCCCCGCGTCTGGGAGAAGTTCAAGGCAGCTCTTGAGGCAAAGTTAAGTGAAGCGACGGGCCTAAAGTCGGCCATCGTCAGATGGGCACAGAAGGTTGGTCTTAAGGCTGGACCAAAGCTCATCGAGACGGGGAAGGTGGGTGGTCTCTTGGGACTACAATACAGCCTCGCTAACCGACTCTTTTACAGTAAGCTCACCGCTCAGTTAGGCCTAGACAGGCTCCGATTGGCGGTGACCGGCGCGGCCCCCATCGGCAAAGATGTCCTCGACTTCTTTATGTCGTGCGGAATCATCATCCATGAGGTGTACGGACAATCAGAGGACTCCGGGCCCACGACGTTCAATCAGCCCAAAGCCGGCTGCCGCAAGCTCGGAACCGTGGGTCTGCCTTTCCCTGGCGTCGACGTCCGCATCGCAGACGATGGAGAGATCTGTGTCAGAGGACCAAACGTCTTCCAGGGATACTATAAGAACCCCGAAGCGACCGCCGAGGCGCTCGTCGATGGTTGGTTACACTCCGGAGATATCGGAGAGTTCGATCCCCAGGGCTTTCTACGGATCACTGACCGAAAGAAAGATCTCATCATCACCGCAGGCGGGAAGAACGTCGCACCTCAGAACATCGAGAAGCTCCTCAGGCGAATCCCCGCGATCGGTCAAGCCGTCGTGATTGGAGACAAGAGAAAGTTTCTCACGGCGCTCCTCACCATCGACGGAGAAGGAGGCGCGCTCTACGCCGCCGCCCAAAGCTGGCCAGAGGATCCGGAGTCGCTCTCTAAACACGAGGACTTTCTGGCTCACGTGCAAGCTGGTGTCGATGAAGCCAACGCCGAGCTCGCGCGGTACGAGACCATCAAACGCTTCGTGATCCTTCCAGAGGACTTCTCCGTCGAGGGCGGGGAACTGACCCCAACCCAAAAAGTGAAACGCAAGGTCGTACGCGAGAAGTACGCAGCGCAGATCACCCAACTTTACGCGGACGTCACTTAAGCGCCCGAGCAACCAGCCCCTTGCGGGCCAACGAGGTTAGAGCATGCCGGATATCCAATTCTACTACGACATAGCCAGTCCATACTCCTATGTCGCTGCAGCCAGAATAGAGCGTGTCGCAGCGGACGCCGGTGTCTCTGTGCGCTGGGTGCCCTTTCTCCTCGGAGGTGTATTCCGATCCGTCGGCAACACGATGCCGGCCGCCGTGCCCGCTCGCGGCGCGTACCTGCTCACGGATCTAAATCGATGGGCGAAGCGAGATGGGATTGAGTTCAAGTTCTCGTCGTCCTTCCCTCACAACTCACTCCTGTGCATGCGTGCCCTGACCGCTGCCCCCGCCGAACTCTTGATTCCACTCAGCCAAGCGCTCTTCAGAGCCGCTTGGGTTGAGGACAAAGACATCAGCGATCCAGCGATCGTGACGGAGGTCCTCGGAGAATATGCTCACCTGGTGGAAGCTGCGTCCAATCCTGAGACGAAGGCGGCCCTCATCCAGACCACCAGTGAGGCCGTGGATTTGGGTGCCTTTGGCGCGCCTACCTTCGTAGTAAATGAGGAGATCTACTGGGGGAACGACCGGCTAGAGATGGCTATCGAGGCCGCCCGAGGCGCCTAGCTTAGCAGAGACGGCTCGTAGTCCTCTGGCGCCGCATACCCCAAGAGTTCAAGCATCGTCGCGGCCACATTAGCCAAGCTGGGAGCCGATACGCTGCTCCCCAAGCCACCCTTGACGTGGCCATGGGGGTCGAAGAGCGAGAACGGCACAGGGTTGGTTGTGTGGCTCGTCTTCGGCTTCAGAGAGCCATCATCACGGCGTGCGAAGAGGCCCGTCTTCTTATCCCGTTCATACATCGCCTCGCAGTTTCCATGATCGGCCGTAACCAAAGCGACCCCACCGACGCGCTCGACGACAGCCAGAAGCCGACCTAGGTTGGCGTCCACGGATTCGACCGCCTTGATGGCGGCGGCGTGAACACCGGTGTGACCCACCATATCTCCATTGGCGAGGTTGATGCGAGCCACACATCTGGAGTCCCCGCGCAGCGCATCGATGGTCGCGTCAACGATCTCGGAGGCCTTCATATCAGGTCGCTCCTCGAAGGGGATCACGTCGCTCGGCACCTCGAGGTAAGACTCTGAGCTCTCATCAAAATAACCGCTGCGGTTCCCATTCCAGAAGTAGGTCACGTGGCCGAACTTCTGAGTCTCGCTACAGGCAAACTGGGGGACACCATGATGGGCGAGATATTCGCCCATGGTCCGCTCGATGGTGGGCGGATCTACGAGGAAACGCCTTGGGATCCCTAGATCACCATCGTATTGCATCATCCCTGCATACCGAACGCGCGGTCTTCGTCCACGGTCAAAGGCAGAGAAGTCCTCTGATTCGAATGCTTGGCTAATCTCTATAGAGCGGTCTCCCCGAAAGTTTAGGAAGACCACGCTGTCACCGTCGTGAATTGTCCCCACAGGGCCATCGGCATCGGCGATGATGAACGGGGGTAAATACTGGTCCGTCTTCCCACTGGTCTCGTAGAGAGACTGGACCGCTTGTCGAGCCGATGTATAGCGCTCGCCCTCACCGTGTACATGGTGTGCCCAACCACGCTCAACCATCGTCCATTCAGCCTCATAGCGGTCCATTGTGATCACCATTCGGCCACCGCCGCTCGCGATCTGATAGTCCCGCTCGGGGCTTCTGAGTGACTCTAGAACGGCCTCAAGGCGATCGACGTAGACGAGGGCTGACCTCTCCTCGACGTCACGTCCATCTAAGAGGACATGAAGACGAATTCGAGAGACGGACTCTTGAGCAGCGCGCCGCAGCAAGGCATGGAGGTGTGCCTCATGGCTGTGGACATTCCCATCACTCAACAAGCCAATGAGATGAAGCGTGCCTGAGCTGTCTCTGACGCCGTCTAATAACCAGCGCCACGTCTCACCTTCATAGAGACTGCCGGTGGAGATAGCGGTGTTAACGAGGCTGGCCCCCTGCTCGAGGACTCGGCCTGCGCCAAGCGCGTTGTGTCCGACTTCGCTGTTGCCTAGGTCGCTGTCACCGGGTAGGCCTACGGCTGTGCCATGAGCGGCAAGCTTCAGACACCCATACCGAGCCCAGAGCCCATCTAAGGTCGGCGTCTGAGCAAGGTGAACCGCGTTCCCTTCATCGAGAGGACCGATGCCCACCCCGTCCATGACGATCGTGACCACGGGTCCCGATACCGCAGGCCTGACTCCAGCCGCTAGGCTCCACTCACCCATTTGAACTCCTTCTCTCTACTGCAGCTCGTTCTGATCTAACTCTTCAACGATGGCGACGACATGCCTCACCTCCAAGAGACGCATCCCGTCGTCCCAAGGCACCGTCAGCCCCTTGCCTTTAGGAAAGAGCACCAGGGCACCCAAGGGAACTCCACTGACGTTCTCCCCAAGGGACACCTCTGTCTTCGAGTCTGCTCTCGCCACCTCGACGACCTCTCCATAGAGAGCATCATCATGCTCCTCACGTACGCCCTCTGGTAGGTACAGGCCAGCCGCCGACCGCTCTTCCAATCGAATCAGCTTGATCAAAACTCTGGGCCCCAAGGGCTTGATATACCGTACCGGTCGCTGGTCGCCGCGATTATCCGTCGCCATTACATGCTCCATAGTGAAGACAAGCCTTGCGTCGCGGTCGTGAACAGAGCACAACTGCGTCATGGGCCGTATCATCCTGACGATCGCCGGGTCTTGGGGCAACCCCCCGGAGCTGAAAACCGAACTGGAGACTCTCTTCGAGGGCCCAGATCCCGAATTCGCTGAAGACTTTGTCTTCGTAGCGCGCAGGGCGGACTCTATCAATAACGAAGACGCTCGCGCGATGCGAAGGCATGAAAGCATTATCAGGGCGTACGCAGAGTTCGAAGGGCCTGGTCAGAGACGATGGGCCCAAGCTGGCGTCGCCCTCGCGCTGAGCGCGATGGAGGCTGGCGCCATCGGCGTCTTCGTCGAGACCTCATGCAAAGCGTTGACCGCCCACGCCCTCTCCAACGTGAACCCGAGTGATCGGAGCAGCCTGTTCCACTTCTATGTCGAGGTGATGGGTGATGGGCATACCTTCGCGACCGAAGGTATGCAGGCCTTTGATTTACCGGAGGTCGTCGCCCACTACAGCCCAAAGGACGCCGAGGCGGCACAATCTGCGGTGTTCGCTATGGCTGCTCGTATGGTCTGCGACGGGTTTAGGCCTGCTGACCCAGGGGTCTTCCGGGCGACGGAGAGCGCGCCGCTGTACACGGTCACTCGAACAGCGACCGAGGGAGAAGACGATGATCCGTACTCCAACCCCCATGGCGCCTGGACACTTAAGCTCCAGGCCTGAGGATCGATTAATCGGTCTCAGCTGAGAAGGTCACTACGCCGCCGCCACCGCGCCCAGCTGTCCAGGTAATCTCACCTGCTCCCTGCCCTCTCAACCACCAAGAGACATGGCCTCGATGGCCTCGGCTTGGTAGACCAGGATACACCGAGTGCAGCCCACCACCCGCGTAACTACCCCAGCCATCTAAGTGTCCGATCTTCGTCACATGAGTGCCTGTCTCCAGGCTCAAACCATCGGACAATGTGAGCTCGGCTTGAACGGGGAGCGTACCCGGCAACGACTCACCATGAGCGAGACCTGAGGTCGACAAAAAGCCGAGGTTCTCCAAACAGAGGTCCACCCTAAAGAGATCTCTCTCGACCATGGTCACCGTCGCCTCTGCGACGACCTTTGGGAGGGATTTGCGCAACCGATCTGTAACCACACGACCTCGTTCACACTCGCCCGTGAGCAGGTGCTCCGGTGGATTACGAACCGTCCGCATATAGTCGATGCCGCCGATCTCCACTGGACCTAATTGAGGATGATCAAATGGTGTCCACTGACTGACGGCACCGTCCACCTCACTAAAGGCCTCGATCATCGACTTAATCTTTTCAGGGTCTGGCCGACTAAAGAAATCCGCCGGCTTCTCATTTTCTACCCCGGCAAACTTAAAGGGATCCCAAAGCTCCAAAGTGTACGCCGGCACACCAAAATTCGTGCTCATCGTGTCTGACCAGACACCGACGATGTCTTTCTTTGGGTCGTAGACAAAGTCCGGAACAACCCGAATCACTCGATAATCTGTGCCCTCCACCGCGTCACGAGCCATGCGCTCCATCAACAAGATGTCGCTCTGCTGCAGTGGGCTGTCTTGGCGATAAGGCTGCGTCAAGATGCAGCCCGTGTACGTATGATTCGTCAGCGCTGCCGCGATGTTCTGTCGAGGGGCAAAAGTGTCAACGACGGCGCGGCTCTCAGGTTCGGACAGGGGGTATACGCCCCCATCCATCCCAAACATCGAAAATGGCGCCCAATGCCCGGGGAAGTTTCGATTTAAATCGAGCCCGAAACGAGTCGCGGCATGAGTCCATCGGGTACCATCCCAATTCAGAAACAGCCCCTCCGCGCAGAAGAACCAGGCATCATCAGGTGAGTCATCCAGACGGCGGGGTCGCATGAACATAGGGCAGTCTGGGTCAGCGACATATGGACCAGCGGGATGCTTCCAACGCATCCAACGAACGGCGCCATCTCCATCTATGTCCTGAGGATCTAACCCGACCCTGTGCTCTGAGTTCGGTGACAGCCGCACCGAAGAACGAATAAAGGGCGCCCCTTGTACCAGCGCTTCAAACCCATCCGGCGAAATACACGGCATCACATATACGGTGTGCGAACCAAAGTATTCGACCTCGGCCTCATCCCCATTCCTGAGCTTCTCTATCCATGAGGAGACCGCATGGAGGGCCGCCATAACGCCGGTCCATTCAGCCGCGTGGGTCCCTCCGTCGAGCCAGAAAGCCGGACGAGAATCAACATGCTCATCCTGAGCACCAATCGTCATGAGGATCAGCGGTCGCCCCTCACGGGATTGACCGACCTCTTTGAGCGACACCCAGTCTGGATGCTCGGCTGCTGCCTGAGTACACCATGACTCGACCTGCGCCCAATCGAGGTAACGTTCACCCTGATAAGGGCTCCAATGAGACATGAGAGACTCCGTAAGGAGTAGGCGCTGGGCCCGAAGTGCCTACGAGGGACGCATCAGGCCCAGAGAATGGGTGGGGTTTAGTAGACTCGAAGCCAACTATAGTTGTCGACGTTGGCCTGAGCTGTGTCCTGAAACCAGCCCAGCGGCCCTACGAAAGTGATGCACGAGCCGGTACCCACGATGTTACTCATGGTTCGAAACACGATGGAGTTACCGCCGGCGACGTTATTGATGTCCCAGCAGCGGGACTCTCCACCGCAGCTCTCGCCAGCCCCTTCAAGGATCCCCGTGATACGCACTAGGGTGTGAACATCGTCCTCGACTAGAGCTCGATCTGGCTCCCAAACGAAGACCTCCTGGTCTACGTCGTCGAGGACCCAATCTGTCCCGGCCACAATCTGGCCCTTGGAATAGTAGCGGCTCAACTTCGTTGCGTTGAAGGAGATGCGCTGACCTGAGCGAATCTGGAAAGGCGCGACGTCGTCCATGGAGATGCCTTGGTAGTACAAGCGCACTTCAACGGCGCCATTGGCGTCCGCGATCCAGAAGCTCGTCTGGCTCCGTGGGATGTCCTGCTCGCTAAGGTAGTTGGTCGCGATGACCACGGCCCCCTGCACTGCGATTGGTTCTTCAAGAACGACCTCATCACCATGCATCTCTGGGATCATCGCCTTCACCTCTGCGAGGCCGGCCGTGAAATCCATCGGGTATGGCTCAAAACGGGCTGTTCCCCCGTCAGGTGCTTCAGCGCGAGCGCCCTCAAGCTGCCCCGCGAAAGAGATCTCCTGCGGGCAGACTCCGAGGTTGCCGCCTGTACCACCGGTACCGCCGCCTGTACCACCGGTGCCGCCACCGGTACCACCGGTACCACCGGCGCCACCAGCGCCACCAGCGCCACCAGCGCCACCAGCGCCACCAGCGCCACCTATCGCGCCCGCACCGCCGGCACCACCTTCAGCTCCAGCGCCTCCAGTACCGCCCGCTGCGCCAGCTCCGCCGGCACCACCTGAGCCGCCCATTGCGCCCACGCCACCTTCGCCGCCAGCGCCGTTGCTGTTCGGGTCATTAGGATCACTACTCTCGCCACAGCCGATAGCCAAGAGCGCAACCAGGCCGGTGTACAGAAGGATACGATGTCCGCCCATTTTGTCTTTCCTCACGAGTCGTTGAATCATCTCGACGCCCTCTTACCCTAACCCCATCCAGGGATTTGAGGCCGAAGAAGCGTCGTCGCCATATAAGTATGAACAAGACGGTCTACCAGCGAACAGGGGTCAAGATCAATTGACAATCCTGTGAAGGGGTCGAGCTAAAGATCTAGATCAAGCTGGCGATGACCCCGGGTTTACCTGTATAAATCGGCCCATCCGGGCAGAAACCGGAGCTGATATCGGTGACACCGGCTCAGCGTTTATCGCTGCCGCTCGGAAACTCGCTAGACGGGAGACGATCAATGCGCAGCCTTTTCATTTTCAGTTTGTCTGCCGCTCTCTGTGCGTGCGGTGGAGACAGCGGCTTCAACGAACAGCCAAATGGAGAGGGCGGTTCCGGTGGGAATATGATGCGGTATCGTGATGCTGGGGTGAACCCAAGACGCGATATGCGTGTCTCTAACCCCATGGACGCTGGGACCCAAGATATGGGCGGCGCTGGCGGCGCATCAGGCGATCCTGAGCTCGTCTATATTGCGGGGGAATATACCCCCTACGGCGAATGCCCAGACAACATCGACTATGCGGGCCAAGTCTTGGGCGGTTCAGCCGATGTCCCAAACGGAGGTACGGTGCGGACTGAGTCATATCCGAGCGGATACGACTCCGGCCTGCGTACGCTGATGAATTATGTCCCGGCCTCAGCAGGCAGCGACGATCCCGACCCGGTTGATGTGGACGTGCAGCTCACAGGCGTGACCATCGTCGCGACACGACCATCTTCCGAAGGGAACATCTCAGAGAGTCAGGGACAGTTCTGGATCTCTGACGCAGGCGGATCAATTCAGGTCTACCTTGACCTGAACGCGGCCAGCGTTCCTAACTTCCCCATCCGCGTCGGCGGTGTGCTTTCGATGCGAGTGACCCGCGTGGGGCGCTATGGCGGGCGACCCCAAATCCGAGCGGCGACGGACTGGGCTGCCGTGGGCGAAGCACCACATCCCGAGCTTCGAGCGGCCCCTGACGCAGAGGTACATCTGCTCACGCCAGATCGAGAGCTGACGGTACAAGATATCAATCGCCCTATCAGATTGACGGGCTTGCTGGACGGAGAACCTCTGAGCTGTGGTAGCCAGCACACATGCTGGCAGGTCAACTACGGAGCAGGAAACATCACGCTCCGCACTCGAGACACGGATCTCAGAACGGGGACGTGCATCACCTTCACCGGCCCTCTCTCAGCCTTTCGTGAGAACCTTCAGCTCGAGCCATTCAATCCCGTCTGGACCCGACGTTATCAAAAGGGGGCAGCCTTCGGTGAGATGTGCGTTCGGGACAGCGACTGCACAACAAATAAGTGTGTGACTCTGGGACAAGAGCAGATCTGCAGCCTCACCTGCGCTACGGATATGGACTGCCCCAATCGCTACAGCTGCCAATTTGACACGTGCCTCCCGAGCCTGGGTAGCGACTGCCCTGATGATGTCTCTTTCACTGGGCAAATCGCCGGTCCCGACGCTGTGCGCCCCAATGG
>CALELH010000777.1 GCA_937902595.1 uncultured Myxococcales bacterium | reverse complement strand
GGGGTCCGGAGCATGGATCACGCGATCAATCACCTCGTCGCAGGTATCGACGGTGCACGAGACGCCATCATCGAGGAGGGGGCGTGGGCCGGCGAGGCACCCCTGACCAGCGTCACAGGTCTCGACGCCGTTACAGAAGAGGCCGTCATTGCACGCGGCGTGATTAGGGGTGTGTAGGACGAGATCCTGGTCTTCATCGCAACGGTCGCTCGTACAGTCCAGCCCGTCGTCTATCCGTGGGTCAGGGCCATCGACGCAGCCAGCGGCGGCGTCGCATTGCTCGCGGCCATTACAAAATAGGCCATCATCGCACCGAGCGTTGTCCACTAGGTGGGTCACACGATCTCGATCTTCATCGCAAGCGTCTACAGTGCATGGGACGCCGTCGTCCAGATTAGGCGCGGGGCCATCAACGCACCCTTGGCCGGCAACGCAGAGCTCTCGTCCATCACAGAAGAGGCCATTATCGCACAGGCCATTGTCGGGGTTATGCACGACCCGGTCGCGCTGCTCGTCACAGGTGTCGATGGTACAGGGGACGCCATCATCGATCTGCGGAGGAGCCCCGGCTTGGCAGTCTAGGTCCGGATCACACCGCTCCGCGCCATTGCAGAAGAGGCGGTCGTCACACGCGGCGTCATCTGCCTGATGTGTAACTCTCCCTTCGACTTCACTGCACGCGTCAACCGTGCAGCCGACGCCATCACTGATCTCTACGGGCTCGCCTGCTTGGCAGCCATCGATGGGGTGGCGGACCTCTTCGCCATTACAAAAAAGCCCGTCGCCGCAGGCTGCGTCATCGGCCGTGTGCTGAATGAAGTTGGCCTCCTCATCGCAGGTGTCGGTAGTACAGCCGACGCCGTCCGACAGATTGGGAGGTGCCCCTGGCTGACAGCCATCGATGGGATGACAGGTCTCGGCGCCATTACAGAAGAGTCCATCAGAGCAACGAGCGGGGGTCGGTGTGTGAACAACCATCGCGAGCTGGTCGCTACACACGTCGATGGTGCAGGGTACGCCATCGTCAACCTCGGGGGCGACACCTGGGACACACGCACCGGAGTCAGCGTCACATGTCTCTACGCCATTACAATAGGAGCCGTCATCACAGTCATCGTCTCTCATACACGGTGGCCGCTCTATGCAGCCTTCATTCACTGAGCAGAGCTCGGTCTCTACGCAGCGACCGTGGACGGGTAAGTTCTCGCAGTCTCCTGTCTCGTCGACGCAGACATCGACCGTACAGAGGACCTCATCATCGCAATCGATGGGACGCCCGGGGACGCATCGATCCATCAGACATGACTCCAGCCCATTGCAGGCGTTTCCATCGTCACAATCCACATCCTCGGTGCAGGGGATGATGGGGTAACAGCCGATCTTTCGGTCGCAGGCATGATCCATCGGGCACGCATCATCCGATGGTTCAGATGTACAGCTCTGCGTCGGCTCGTCGCACCGATCGATGGTGCAGCGAACGGCGTCTTCGCAAGGGCTGATCGGGCTCGCGTAGCAGCGACCCAGCGAACATCGCTCTGCTCCGTTGCAGAACAAGCCGTCATCACAGTCGAGGTCGCTCTGGCATTCGCTCTGATGCGCGTCGGGTGTTGCGTCCATCAGGCGTGCATCTAGGTCGGGTCGATCCATATCGATGAAGGCCGGTCCCACGTCGTCTAGTTGGACGTCGGCTCCACCCAAATCAGTCACGCCGCGTGGAGCATCGGCGCTGGTAGATGGGACAGAGCCATCGTCGCAGCTCATCATGGCCAATGAGGCGAGGCTCAGACACATAAGTAAGGTTTGTCGCATCTCGACCTCGCAAGAACACTCATCTCCATTGAGACCGATGCGCGCCGGTTTGGTCAAGGTTTCACGACGAGTTGGCTCGCCTGTGCGGTGCTGACATTAGTCGCTATACTCGATCTATATGCGCCGTCTCTGCTATATCGAGACGCCAAGACCTGTGGAACATACAGCTCGATGCCCGCCAAGAACCTATATGTCGCTACGATCCTTGTGCTCGCGTCCTTGTCGTGGGGCTGTGCTCCAAGTGAATCCGGAGACCATGGGGCCCTCGACGCGTTCGTCATCGTGGCAGGAGATGCCGAGGCAGACAGCTGGAGTCTCGATGGAGACGTGCAGGACCTCGGCGCAGACGCAGGAGTAGACGCTGAGGCTCCGCCCATTGGATATGCATCCCCGGAGTATTGTGGGAGCTGCCATCAGAGTCATTACGAGCAGTGGCGTGGCAGCATGCACGCGTACGCGGTCAAGGACCCTGTCTTTAGAGCCATGAACACGAAGGGCATCGCAGAGACCGATGGCCGCCTAGATCAGTTCTGCGTTCAATGTCATGCGCCCGTGGCCTCCCTGAAGAACATGCTCCCCGTCATCGAGAGGGACGGCGTTAAGACGATGGATTTGGACCTTGAGAACCCCTTCGTCGGCCACGGTGTCCAGTGTGTCACCTGTCACAGCATCGAGTCGGTAGAAGGGACTCAGAACGCCCAGTTTACCTTGTCGGAGCAGACCTACTTTGGGGCCACGGGCAGCGCCGCCGCGAATGAAGCGCACCCTGTTCAGAGGTCAGCGCTGTTTGCGGACCCAGCGCAGAAGAGCATTTTGTGCGGGACGTGTCATGACGTGCTCAATCCAAACGGCGCGCGCCTCGAAGCGACCTTCAGTGAGTGGTATGCAAACGCGTATAACGCGCCGCGGGACCCGTCGAGACATCGCACGTGTCAGGACTGTCATATGCCAACCTATCAAGGTCGAATCACCCGAGACGGCCCTGTGAAGGAGCTTCATGCTCACACCTTCGTGGGGGTCGATCAGGCGCTCATTCCCGGATTCCCTGGGAAAGAAGAACAGGCTCGGCTCGTCCGTCAGTTGCTCCAAGATTGCGCAATTCTTGAGGTGCGTAATAACGGCCTCGATGACGACGGGAACCTTGTGCTCGTGGCCTCCGTAGAGAACATCAATAACGGTCATAATCTACCATCGGGCTCAACAGCAGACCGTCAAGTTTGGGTGCATCTGAGGGTCACCGACCAAGCTGGCGATCTACTCTTCGAGTCAGGCATGCTCGACGCGAATGGAGACTTAATGGACGGTGTGGAGGGCCACAGCTTGACCCCTGGCGGAGATCCCGACCTGCTGTTCTTCGGTCAATTCATCTATGGACAGGACGGTGCCCACGTCACCTTCCCGTGGCAGGCTCACACCTACACCGATAATCTGCTTGGGCCAGGACAGAGGAAATGGCGGGATTACACCATCGCCGGCGACGCCCTCTTGGGCCAAACCGTCCGAGTGACGGCGAGTCTAAACTATCGAACCTTTCCGCCCTTCTTGATCCGCACTCTGGTGGATGACGGGCTCATCGGCCCCGACGAGCTTGAGCCGGTTCCCATCATTGAGATGGAACGGGTTGAGACTTCCTTCGTCGTGAGGTAATTCTGCGCCGCCCGGAGGGGTGAACAACTCTTAGGATATAGATATGCGACTGGACCTATACCGAATCTTTACCCTTTCTTTCCTTTGTTGTGCGTTCATTGGCTGTGGTGACTCCACCGATGACTCAGGCGTCGTACTAGACTTCACCGATTATGGGTCGACCACCGACATGGGCTCGACTGGTGGCGAAGCGGACGCTCAGATGGAGGACGCCATCTCATCCGATGCTTCCTTGCGCGACATGTCTCTCCCAGACGCATCGGCTCCCGACTTAGGCCCGCCTGCTGAAGGCTACAGCTTTCCAGGTGAAGAGGTTCGCTGCGATGAGAACCCAAGCTTCGAGGCCCTCTTGCCGATACTCAATGGAGGTCGGACTCATCCGACAGGACGGGGTGAGCAATCTTCGGCGTACGACCCGTGTAACCAGCGAATTATCCTCTTTGGTGGGAATGACTTTCAGCCGGAGGAATGCGCTGATTTTGGTCCCAAACGCTTCCAGGGAGACACTTGGATTTACTCGATGCGCCATGACAATTGGGCTCGACTAGACCTCCTCATCTCGCCGGCTCCTCGAGGTCGGCACCGGATGGTCTTCGATCGGTCGCGCAAGAAGATTTATCTCTTTGGTGGACGATATCGCAGACAACAGAACAGCGGGAGCTACGAGCTCTTTAATGATGTTTGGGCCTTCGACGTCAATCGCGACAAATGGTCACAGCTCACCACCAATGGGGCGGCGCCGAGCGCTCGGGCGAACACCGCTATGGTCTACGATTATACCCGAGACCGAGTGATTGTCTTTGGTGGTTCGACCTCTACGAGTGGGCTGAGTTTTACTCCGCTCAATGACACACATATCTTGGAGTTGAGCACTATGACCTGGCGTCGCGTTCAAGGTGCCGCGCCTCCAAGGCGGCTTTTTCACAGCATGGTGATCGACAGCACCCACGACCAGATGTTCGTGTTTAACGGCGGAGATGAGAATGCGTTCACTGGGCCCTTCTATGGGGACCTATGGGCCTTCGATCTAGAAGAGGAAACCTGGGAGAAGCTGTGGGACCGGCAGCAGGGCTTGGGACCTGACCGTCGGATCAATTCGGAGATGGTGGAGGACACTGTGAACGGGCGCATCATCCTCTTTGGAGGTCATGATGACACTCGAGTCGGTCACCGTAACGACGTCTGGGCGTTCGATTATGAGACGCGGTTTTGGACCGTCCTGGTCGCTGGAGATAACGGGGCAGGCGAGGGGTGCGCGAGTTTTTGTCAGTGCCCACCCGACTTTGTCCAGGTCGACGTAAACAGCCCCGAACGGCGTCAATATCACACCTTCCAGAACATCTTAGGCGAGGACCGGGCGATCTTGTTCGGCGGGAAGTCTGACTGCGGGTATCTAGACGACACCTGGACTTTTAGCTTCGCGGAAGACGCCTGGACAGAGATTGAGCCCGCTGGGCAGGGCGAGGCGTGCATGCGGACGGGGCAAGAAGGGTGTACGGACCTCTGTTTCTAGGGGGTGTCTACTCTCTCCTCTGGATCGACGCAGATCTCCGAAGGTACGAGGCCGGGATCGAGCACCAAGGCGACAGGTAGATCAGGGAGGCACACTCGGTGGGCCGGGTCGCAGAAGTAGTCGTCGCGACATGAGAGTGTTGAGTCGCAGGCTTTCAGGATGAGCCGTCCTACACGATTGACGATGCGGATTTCGACCGGACGACCAATGGTCTTAGAGGGCACGACGGATCCGTTGGCGACACTCTCGCAACCCACACTTTGTAAGGGAGCGGCACAGTAGCCACGAGGGAATGGTTGAGTGCCTGAGTTCTCGAACAAGCAGACGCCACCATAGGTGTCACAGTCCTCATCTGGTCCACAGCAATCGGCGTTAGTGAGGCATGGATCACCTAGAGGAGACAGGCAGGCGACGTCTTGTCGTGGGCTGAGTCGGCTGAAACAGCGGATGGGATAATGGATCAGACTGAAGCCACGTTTGACCGCGACCCCCGTAAATGATGCTTCGGCCTCAAGATCTTTGGACGCATACATAATCCCTTGATTGGGCGCCTCACCGACAACGGGTTCTCCCGCATCCCGGCGCCCGTCACCGTTGAGATCGTCATACAAAACCAGGCGTCCGATGGCTTGAGTGATCTGCCCACCGACGCCTCGCTGGAAGTAGTCTGACTCTCGGGGGGGGTGATAGATCTTGATGCTGAATGTTGATGGGAACTCAACTCTGATGGATGTAGATGGCTGCTCCGCCCACTGCTCTTCGGTGGTCCATCCTGCGTCAGGGAGCCAGAAAATAGACATTCTGATGTCGTGCTCACCGCCAGAGAAAGCACCTTGGACCTCGACCTGGCCCTCAAATTGGAACAAGGGGGCTCCTCGATAAGCCAGGTTTGTGACCGAGTCTCCGCAGCTGAATAGAAGGGTGCTGACGGCTACGACCATCAGGTTACTAAGAGAAGACGTGGACCTCATAGCCGCACCACCAGACCGGCTAGGCTTGACCAGGTGAACGGAGTCTTGAGCCGCTCTCCACTGACCTCGCCCCCATCGGTGAGGGCCTCATTGAAGATGAAGGACTTTGGGCCGCCCTCAACACGAATGGACAGATTGTGGGTGAGAGCACGCTCGATGGAGAGGAGCCCTCCAAAGGCCGCACCAAAGGAGCGTCGGTCTGGAGCGACTCCACGTGTCTTGAAGCTCTGCCGCAGCATTACGCCTTCAATCGCGAGGCCTAGGGACAGAGTCAGAGCGTCCAGATCGACGTATCGCTGGATGACAAGCTCCAGACCCATCTCCTGGTTGTGAGTCCGAGTCGCGGCGTCTTCCGCGACAGATTCAGACCAGCTGTATCGAGCGCGAACCCCAAAGGTGGCCCATGGGAGATCGAGGCCGTATCCGGCGGTGATCGCCGGCACATGGCCGACGCCATCAATCGCCTCGCCGTGGCGTCCACCGAGCAGTGCGATTCGATGGGTCATGGACCGTGGACTCCCGCCTTTTCTGACGAGTCGGTCATAGGCGATGGTTCGGTAGGGGTAGTCACTGAGTATACTGGTCTGACCCGGTCGGACGGACACTTCATATTCTCGATATCTATTCTGCCCGCGCCGTTGAACAAAGTATCGTCTGTGAGGGAGCGCGAGGGTTGCGCCTTCGTCTCCAACGGTGACCTCCATGGTCACCGGGCCTGATTCCGAACCTTCGGCGACGAGATATAGACCTGGTGTTTTGATGCGCAATCTACCCGTGTTCTTTTGGGCATTTAGTGGCGTGGTCAGGATGATGCGTCCCTTACCCTTGATTCCGTATTCGAAGGTCGGGTGCTGTAACTCTAATGAACGCCCACTTGATTTGAGAGTCTGGCGGTAGGTGTACGCGTAGGCTTCATCCAAGGTGACCTTACCGTCATTACTGCGGTCCGCTGCACCGCGTAGACCCGCGACGAGGTGATGGGAGAAGAAAGACCCCCGCAGTTTATCGGACTCCTGACTATTCTCGCCGGCGGCGCTCGAGGTCAGAATGGCGGTCCCCTCGGCTTCTTCTCCGGTACCATAACTGAGCTTAAACTCTGGGGCAGCCGTGACACCCTTCACGCGGGTAACCGCTCCAGACCGGCATGCATCTACGATGAGCAGTCTGACACTGGCAGCGGATCCCTTAACGATTGATTTCAGCTCTGAAAGCGGGAGATGAGTGCCCGCCAGGTGCAGCGCATGCGCATCAGCGTGACCTGAATAGAAGACGATCAGTCGCGCCTGTTCATCGGACGTCGACCGAATACGTGCGTTGAGATCGAGCAGCGACTTACGAAGGTTCGACGCCTTTGCGCCCATCATCAGTAATAGTCGATCACCCGTGACTTGACCTAGATCTTGGAAGACTTGAGCGATCTGCCGCGCATCTCTCTCGGCGTAGAGCAGTTGCACCTCACTTGGATCGCCTGCGTTGTTTCCTATGGACACGAGATACGTCACAGGCTGTGTTTGCGCCCACACCGACGGGAGCCAGACGCAGGTGAACAGCGCCATGAACGCGACACGAATCACTTGGATTTCACCATCTCGAAGCGCTCGGTTACGCATCCATCGGGCATGATGTTTAGGGGATCAGAGATCGTGATATCTGCTCGCTTGAACGGCTTAGGACAGAAGACGGTGTGTAAGACCTCACGGCCCAAGGAGCCATCAAGCTGCAGAGATCCTGG
>CALELH010000776.1 GCA_937902595.1 uncultured Myxococcales bacterium | reverse complement strand
CGCCACCTTCGGCTCCAGCGCCACGAGCGCCACCTTCGGCTCCAGCGCCGCCCGCACCCCCACTGTCGGTGTTCCCGCTATCGCGAGCCTGTACTTGGACGTCGGAGGTCCCATTGGGAGCACCCGCGTCATCGCAGGCCCAGCCGAGCAAGACTAAGAGCGTGGCCAAGGCGGCCTGTTTCATAAACCGAGTCATCATGTTCCCTCCCAGGTGAGCGGCTCCCATCTCTAAGGATGTCACATTGGACAATCCCCACATGAGAGCAAGATTAAGCCCTCGATAAAACTAGGTGACCTTCGCCCATCCGAGCAAGCTTTCTCAAGTTCGAGGGGGCCGTGTTCTGGTCGAGAGCCCACATCAGTCTAAGTTTTGTCCCATGGTGTTTGTGATGATGCGGTGAATCCTGATAAATAGCGCACGAACTTTGACCGTGAAACTACAGAGAGGACCTCCCCATGACCCAACGTCACCTTATCTACATTCTTTGCCTAACATTCAGCATGGGTCTCATCGGATGCGATGACGGCGAGAGCGACCCAACGCCTCAAGAGCAAACGGATGAGGGGATGAACCCCGGCAATGAAGACGTAGGGAGCGGCACGGACGCCGGCGCCGCTGACATGGGGATGGCCGAGCGGATGATGCCCGAGGGAGAGGGGGAGCTGTGGTACCTAAACGTTGGGCTCGTCGAGTTCGGCGTCCAGGTGCCTTTTCAGCTGGAGCTTAAGCGCAATGACGCGGGCTTCGAGTTCGCGCGGATTCGCTCAACGAAGGAGGGTATGATCAGCGAGGCGCTTGATTGGGTCTTCGACGTGCCCGTCGCCGAGGACGGAACCTTTACGCTTACATTTGAGCGCTTCACCATTCCGGGTCCTTATTCACCCACACTGGATAACGTCGATGTAGGTCTGATCATTAAGGTGACTGAGGCGACGGATGAGCTCATTTGTGGTCAGATCACGGGAGACGTCTTCACCTTAGAGACGCCGGTGACCATGAGCACCTTCAGCGCGTCTCTTTGGGGGAGCGAGGGGGCGGCGCCTGCCGCGGCCTGCCCTGGAGACGTAGAGACCTTCGATCCCATCGAAGAGTGTCCCATGATCATGGCTGGAGATACGGAGGGCTTTACGTCGGCTGAACTCGACCGCCGCTTTCGCGTCTTCCTGCCCGAGGATTACAACGCGGACACCGCCTGGCCCCTCGTCATCGGGTATCACGGCAAGAACGGCGCTGAGCAGCCATGGGGTCGTATCGAACTGTTCATCGAGGAGTCAGGTCTACCTGAAGCCGCTCAGGCGAGCGGACATATCCTCGTGCTCCCTGGGAGCCAGGGCATCGGCTCTGAGTGGGAGTCGGGCACCGTCGGTCCCACTCGGGATCTCGCGTTCTTTGACGACATGGTCACCTGCATGCGCTCCTCCTTCAACATTGACGAGGATCGCATCCACGTCACTGGGCACAGTGCCGGCTCCTATCACGCCGCGATGCTCACCCTCGCGCGCAGCGAGCTGCTCGCATCGAGTGCGGTCGTGTCCACTGGGCTCTTGTTCTCCTACCAGCTACCTGCTGAGCAGATTCCCCTCATGGTCATGTGGGGAGGCGAGGAAGACATCTCGTTCATGCAGGACTTCAACCGTCAGACCATCTCCCTCATCGAGGACTTCCTTGGCGGGGGCCACGTGGTCGTGACTTGTACCCACGAGAGCCTCCCGTTACCTGAGGGCAACAGCCGTCACACCTGGCAGGTTCCAACCTCTGCCTGGGTCATGGACTTCTTCGAGAAGCATCCTAAAGGGACACGAGCTTCACCCTATAGCGCTGATGGATTCCCTGAGGGCTGGGCTGAGACCTGCCAAGTGCAGGTCGTAGACTAGAGAGTCAACGAGCCGGCGGCGTCCAACGTCCGAGCGTTTGAAGCACGAGCTGTGGATATTCGCTCTGCAGAATTTGGGCGCCGTCCGTGTAGTGACCGCGATAAACCTCCACATCACCGACCACGCCAGCGATCACGTCGGAACCGAACACATCAGAGAAGACCTTAGAGCCTGCGGCTCTGATCTGTTCGGCCAGTACGGTGACCTGACCCGGTGGAATCTCCACGATGTCCGGCGCCCGGCTGAAGAGGGCGAGATACTGATCGAGCTGTTCTTGATCGTCCGGTCGAATTTGCACGCGAATCTCTGGGGCTAACTCACGGGCTAAGACGGCCCGCTCTACATCGCTGACGCTAATAAAGACTTGGTCGATCACGTTCAGGCGACGCAGCTCCGCGACGACGAGGTCGATCCGATCAGTCTTGACGTCTAGATCGATGAACAGCTTATCTCGCGTTGCTTCGATGGCAGCCTCTAAGCTCGGGACACGTTCACACTCGAAGTCACCGCGCTCGCTCACAAGGGGACCAGACGTGAGCTTCAGCGCCGTGATCTGAGCGGCGGTCATCTCGGCGACGAGCCCAGTACCCTCGGTCGTTCTATCCACGGAGCTGTCATGGATGACGACGAGCTGCTCGTCCGATGTGTGGCGGACATCCAACTCCACTCCATCGACGCCCATGAGCAGCGCGGCCCGAATCGCCGCCAGGCTGTTCTCGGGAGCGATGGTGCCGAAGTCTCCGCCGGCACCTCGATGGCCGACGATCATCAGATCATCACAGGTTGGGTCTAGAATGCAGCCTAGAGCCACAGGGGATAGGCGTCCGGGATCGATAAAGTTTGCACGGCAGTCGAACTCGCTCGGGATGGGGCCAGGGGCCGTCACGATTTGGCCTGCGTCCGCCTCGAGGTTGGATACGTCGAGGAGGGAGGCGTCGGCGCTGGTGGCATCCGAGGGCAGCACCGTGTCCGCTTCCT
>CALELH010000775.1 GCA_937902595.1 uncultured Myxococcales bacterium | reverse complement strand
TAGACGACACCCAGCCCTTCTTTTACCGGGTCCCAGGCGTCTTGATGGCGCACAATGGAAACCTAACCAATTATGAAGAGGTGCGTCGCTCACTGCGGAGCCGCTCCATTCACCTCCTGTCCCATTGCGATGTCGAGCCAGCGTTGTGCGAGTTTGCCGACGCCTTGATGGCCCATAAGGCGAATGGGCATACCATCGATGACGCAGTCACCGCGCTCCACACTATGAACGCCCGGATCGACGGCGCCTTCTCGATTACGGCCGCCTTGCAATTGGATGGCGAGCCCACCCTCCTCCTTATGAGAGATCCTCACGGCATCCGGCCAGCGGTCGCAGGACAGCGGGCTGACGGTAGCTGGATCGTTGCGAGCGAGAGCGTCGCTCTAGACCTGTTCGCAGTCACCGATAGTCTAGAGCCTGCTCCGGGAGAGGTCGTATTTCTGCGCAACGGCGTGGCGCCCATCCGAAAGCTAATCGATGGACAGGACCGAGCAGAGTGCGTCTTTGAGCACATCTACTTCGCCCGAGCCGACTCCCGCATGTCGGGCCGCTCCGTCTATGACGTCAGGCTGTCCTTAGGCCGCCGGCTGGCGGAGCGCGTTCAGGCGAAAGGGGTCATCACCGACGTAGTCGTCCCTATACCAGACACTGCCCGCCCAGCAGCCACGACCATGGCCGAGTGCCTAAATGCGCCTCTGCGGGAAGGCTTTATAAAGAACCGCTATAGCGGACGTACCTTCATCATGCCCGACGCATCAACTCGGGACGCCGCTCTGCGCCTGAAGCTGAACCCAATCCCGGAGGAACTCCAGGGCAAGGACGTACTCCTCGTTGACGACTCCATCGTCCGAGGAGCGACTCTAAAGCGGGTCATTGGTCTCGTGAGACGAAGCGGGGCTCGCTCGATCCACCTGGCGATACACGCGCCGCCCGTTCGTCATCCGTGCTTCTATGGCATCGACATGTCTACGGAGGACGAGCTCTTCGCCCGCCAGTTTGCCGGCGAGCTGTCCACGGTCGAGTCCGAGGCGGCTGCGGCGCTCGGCGCCGACTCGCTGACTTATCTGGAGATCTCAAGCCTCTATGACGAATGTGGCCCTAAGATTTGCGCGGCTTGCTTTGATGGAGAATACCCCCGCCCCGTCTCCGCTTCACGACGCGCCGAGATCGTCTCCGACCGTGAGCTCAGAGAGAGCCTCCCTCCCTCCGAGGAGCCTTAGCGCCGACATGTCGGGGCCAATCGAGGCCCCTTGCCTTGGATCTTCAGCGGCCAGTAGGGCAAATACCTTTACATAATCACTGTTTAATTGCATAATCCGCGCGTCGAGCACGGGGATTATAGAAGTCTCTGTACGGACCCTCAGCCGGGGTGGTTGAGTCGTGAGCCTTTGAGTCATCTAGACGAGGGCGCTCAAGACTGTATGAGGGAGCCAATTCGACCTAGACACAGGGGGACCAGATACATGGTTTATCGTCATCGAGATGCCTTCATCTTCGCCATCGCGCTGCTGCTCAACTCCGTCGCGTTCGTAGGGTGCGCTGATTCAGAACTGGACGAAGGCTCCGCTGCGCCGGCGCCCCTCGCAGAGATCCCAGGCAACACGGGCAAAGCGGACGGGATCAGCTACTCCATCAAGGATTACTTCCTGTCGACGGAGCGACTCCCCATCGATGATCTTACAGACCGGCTCGCCAGCATCGCGACGGACGGCCTAAACTCTGCACTAGGCAGCGTCCCCTACGTCGACATCAAACTCAGTGACACACAGCTCTTCGGCCTTCAAGGCGGCACCGAGGGTGGATCGACCATCACCGACCTCAACGAATTGGTCAGCGGCCTCTCAGCCGAGTATGGCGAGACAGGCTTTGTCACTAAGCTCAATGAGCTTCGACGCTCCTTCCTATCGAACTCTAACTACGGGTACTTCGCTGAGAGCGAGTTTAGCATCGGCCTGAACGGTGACACGTCCTTTAGCACGGAGGCTGGTGACGTCGACGTGCGGGTTGGCTTTAGCCCCACGGCCCAGATCAAAGCCCGCACGGTGTTCGCCCACGAGGGTAATCTCGGCGCGGTCCTCAATAGCCCCTTGCAGTCCGCCTCCGAGCTGCGAGGCTTCATCTTGCCGCGGGACACGGACGACCTCAGGAAT
>CALELH010000774.1 GCA_937902595.1 uncultured Myxococcales bacterium | reverse complement strand
GCTGGTCGCCCTCACCGCGCGCCCTCGCTGAATCTGTGTTCTGTGCGTCATTACAGACAAAATCCCTGGACCGATTGAGGCCGCGACAATAGGGATATGTCCGGCGTATTTCAACCTCGAGACAGCCGCCTAATCCCCGAAGGATGACGCTCCTTTACCAAGTTAATCCTGCCGGACAACCCCCCCCCGCAAACGGAAACCTACTAAACGGTTGATTTCACTAGAAATAAAGCCGACCTTTTGCTCGGTGAGGTCTCGAGTAACCAAGAAAGAGCGCTCGGCTTCTGTGCGTCATTTTTTTTTATCGGGACCATCAATGAGGCCACCGGAATGTCATCGCAGGGGTCCCGTAGACCTGGGTCTCGAGCGTCTCGAGGGTGAGTCTTTTATCTCGCCGGTGGTGACATGATCGCGTCTGGAGTCAGGACTTGGCCGGTCTCTTTACGCAATCGTTCGAGCCATATCGACTTTAGCTTTGCCGCGTCCATCCGACCCTTGACCTTCTCGAGCCGGCTTCTCAGATTGCCCAGGGTGTGGAGGGGAAGCTGCTTAGAGGCCATATTGATCAACCAATTGGGTAACCAGCCTCCTGGATCAGTGTCGATCTGATAGGTCACCCGAGTCTTCTCTTCACCTAGGATCTCTAAGAGATATGATCCTAATAATCGCTTGATTCGAACGACGCCATCCTTCTTACCCACATGACCTGGGACCGCTCGAAAAGACAGCTCGACGGTTCGGTTGTCCAGATTAACCTTCGCCTGAGTCTTCACCACCATATCCCGGTCTGCGACAGGCCAAGGCGCATCGGTCCGGTTGTAGATGATGCGACTAAAGTCGGTGATGTTCTTAATCACACGAGAGTCAACGCACCGATGCACCCACTCGGTATGACTCGGCACATGGTCGAGCACCGTCAAGATTGAGAACACGCTGTGGTTATAGGTCGTGATGCCGCGAAACTTGGGCAGGTCTCGACCCGGTACAGCCTTGCGGCTCACCCGAATCCCATCCTCGTAGGTGATCTGCCGCCAAGGCTCCGCGAGGGCGTCGGAGCACACAAAGAGGAGAACCATAAATAAAACGCCGACCAGCCTTTGGCGACGATTAAACCACAAGTATCCATCCAGTCCTGGCTGCATTAATGAATGTCCTCTCTCACGTGTTCGGGGTTGGCGAGGATAAGGATAAGTATCCGTCATTTCAACAAGGGGCTGCCCATAATTACCCGCGACGACTCCGGTCATCTTTGGTCCGATTTGCTTGCTGTCGAAGCCACCTTATCTCTATCCTCCGTGATGACCATGACTGACCACACCTCCAAATGGGATGTCCTCGTGATCGGGGCCGGCGCAGCAGGCCTTATGAGCGCAGCTGTCGCCGGACAGCGAGGACGACGTACCCTGGTACTTGAACGAAACGCTCAGGTTGGCCGAAAAATTCTGATCTCTGGTGGCGGCCGCTGCAATTTTACCAATAAGACCGTAACCCATGAACACTATCAGTCGGCAAACGAGCACTTCTCGCGTTCAGCCTTAGGCCGATACCAACCCGATGACTTCGTCGCGTTATTGGAGTCCTATCAGATCAAGTATCATGAGAAGACTCTTGGCCAACTCTTCTGCGATGACTCCGCTCGCCAAGTGGTTCAGATGCTTGTTGAAGAATGCGAGCGAGCGAGGGTCGCCATCAACTGCGAGGTTGAGGTTGACTCTATCTCTGGTGACGGCCCCTATACGGTGCAGACAAATCAGGGCACCTACCAAAGCGAGTCGCTCATCGTGGCGACAGGCGGCCTCTCGATCCCTAAGATTGGCGCCACAGACCTCGGATATCGAATCGCGCGACAATATGGCCTCAAGGTCACCGAGCTCAGGCCCGCTCTAGTTCCATTTACCTTCGGTGACTCTGTCCCTATTGGGTTTCGTAGCTTGAGCGGCACCTCCGTAGAAGCTGTAGCCAGCTACGGAAAACAGCGATTCCGCGAGAACATACTCTTTACTCATTCAGGTCTCAGTGGCCCAGCGATCCTCAAGGTCTCCCTCTATTGGGATCCTGGTCAGCCCGTCAAGATCGACTTCTGTCCAGACACTGATGCGGTGGACTGGCTGCTCACACAGAAACGGGAACACCCTAAGTCAACCGTCCGGAGCGCCTTGAGACGTTCGCTCCCTCAGAGACTCGCCCAGGCCTTCGCGGACTCCTATTGCGACACGGGAGATCGACCGCTGGCCGAGATTAAGTCTAAGCGCTTGGAGGCGTTGGGCGTTCAGCTAAATGGCTGGATGATCACCCCGGCGGGAACTCAGGGTTACAAGAAGGCGGAGGTGACCCGTGGGGGGGTCGCCACCAGCGAACTGTCTTCCAAGACGATGGAGGCTAAAGGCGCGCCTGGCCTATTCTTCATCGGCGAGGTCGTCGACGTCACCGGCTGGTTAGGCGGGTACAATTTTCAGTGGGCGTGGGCTTCAGGGACCGCGGCCGGCCAGGTCGCTTAGAGTGTTCAAAGTCTCCGCACTCATCTGCGCGCTCGTCGCCTCGGGCGTGTCCATCGCTTCAGCGGACACTCCCCCAGCATCTTCGAAGAGAGAGACTCCAAAGACAGGGCCGACTTCACCGAACGAGCCGGCTCCACCGGAGATTGGTGAGGAAGAGACTCGCGAGCCTAAAGATGGTCTCAAACCTCCAGAGCTCATCGAGCGCCGTGATCCAGCTTTCCCAAGCGCATTGCAGTCCCGTGGAGTGCTCTTTGGCGAGGTGACGGTCACCATTAACATCGATGAGAGCGGACGCATCAGCGGTACGACGCTAGACGCGGCAGACGACCCGGCATTTTTCGCAGCCTTGGAGCAGACCCTTCCCCACTGGCGCTTCAAGCCGGCGACCCTTCAAGGCGAGCCTGTTGAGACGCGAATGCAGGTAAAATGGGTGTTTAAGGCAGAGGCTCCCGAGGTACCCGAGAGCGTTCCGGAGACACCGAAGCTCAGTCAGCTGCGAGGCAGGGTGTTTAGTCGCGGAGTGAGGCGCCCAGTCCCAGGCGTGATCATCCGCTTTGAGCCCGGCAACCTGGAGGCCTTCACCGACGCCGAAGGCCGGTTCACTCTAGACGCTCCAGCCAACACGTACACCGTCCGCATTGACGACTCAGAGTACCGGCCCTTCCGAGAGCAGATCCGGATCAAGGGCGAGTCGACCGACGCTGGTGAGTGGCTGCTCACGCCTGAAGGCTTCGATGATCAATCAGTGGTCGTCATTGGCCGGCGACCGCGAGAGACCCAGAGGATCACGCTGGACCGTTTTGAGCTGTCTCATGTCCCGGGGACGATGGGCGACCCGCTCCGCGTCATTCAGTCACTGCCCGGCGTCGGCTCGGTCGCCAGCTTCGTCCCGTTCCCGATCGTGCGCGGAGCGCCCCCCGGAGAGACCGGGTATTTCATCGATGAGACCTCTATCCCGCTGCTCTTCCACCTCGGGGACGGCACAAGCGTGATTCATCCTCAACTCATCGACAGCGTGCACTTCTATCCAGGGGTCGCGCCCGTGCAATACGGTCGTTTCGTGGGTGGCGCAGTCGAAGCTCAAACGCGTCTGTCGGATAAAGACATTTGGATCGGTGATCTGGACATCAACCTCTTCCAGTCAGGCGCCATGCTCTCCGCTCCGTTCAATGATGGCCGAACGCGCGTCACCGTCGGCGGCCGTTACAGCTATACCGGTCTGCTGCTCACCCTGATGTCTCAGAACGCCTACCTAAACTTTTGGGACTATGTCACCCGAGTCCAGCATAGATTTGGCAACGACCACCGCCTCAAAGTCACGCTCTTCGGTGCCCAGGATGAGATGGGAGATGGTCGCAACGAAGAGAATCGAATCTTCGTCGATTTTCATCGAGCGGCGGTGCGATACACGATTCCGACTGGCGACCACCGCTTGACCATCGGCTTGGATCTGGGCGCCGACCGGCTCGACACCCCAGCGAGCCGCGACGAAGGCGAGGCTATCGAGGACTCCAATGGACTGAACAATCTCGAAGCAGAGGAAGAGCAAGCCGCGGCGCTCAGGGAGTATAGTATTCGTCCTCTCGTCCGATGGACAACAGAGCTCTCCGAGTCACTTTCCTTAGAGGCTGGGGCCGATCTTGAGGTCCGCCCCGTCGTAAACCGGACGAGAGAGGACGACGCAGAAGAGCCGATACGGGCGCGTCCTGAGGATTTCATCAGTCCACCGGAGACCAAGTATGTCTACGGCCTATACCACGCGGTTAACTTGAAGCTGGACCGCTGGCTGCTCACTCCCAGTGTACGCGCTGACTACTACGAGAACATCGATAAGCTCGGCTTAGACCCGAGGTTTGGCGCGCGATATGCGCTCAACGAGATGACGACTCTCAAGGGGCACGTCGGTCTAGCGCACGCCCAGCAGAGATTTTATGTCCCGATTCCCGGCCTCGGCGACCTCGAGCTTCAGAGCCCGCTACAGGAGTCATGGCAGGCCACCGTCGGCATAGAACATAACTTCGGTGGAGGCTTCAGCTTGGACGCAAACATGTACGGCGCCTATCGCCGACACATGACCGCCACGGTTTTTGAGACGGATGAAAATGGTGAAATCGTTAAAGACACATCCCAGGGGCCGGCTCCCTTCGAGGATGTCGAAGAGACCTTTGAGATCCCCGTGCAAAACGGTCGGGCCTTCGGCGCCGAGGTGA
This sequence comes from uncultured Myxococcales bacterium, assembly GCA_937902595.1. Lineage (GTDB taxonomy): Bacteria > Myxococcota_A > Bradymonadia > UBA7976 > UBA1532 > UBA1532. The sequence goes on along the minus strand of CALELH010000774.1, from coordinate 4,555 downwards.
TCTTCAGGAAACGCCGGACCGCTCAGGTGTTTGGGTGGCTCGCGTACACTCTGCAGCGAGTCGAACGAAAGCTCGGCGAAGACTGGATCATCGATCCGCTCGACCAAACTCATATCGTGAACTTGGTGGTCTCCTGGCGTTTTGCCCCGGACTACATTTGGGGCGTGAGATTCCACTACAACACAGGGCGTCCCATACGTGAGACCAACGAGCGACTCGACGGATACTTCCAAATCGACACTCGATTCGACATCCTCACCGTAGCCGACACCTACCAGGTCGACTTCTATATCGACGTCATCAACCTAACCTACGAGCCGGAACAGCTCTCAGAGGATGGAGACCCCGTGCGCTTTATTCTTCCGACCATTGGCGCACACGGCACCTTCTAACAGCATTTTGCATGCTTCTCTTGCAGCCGCTCAAGAGCGCCGCTATGGATCCAACGCCTGTCCGCAAGAAGGGTGATGATCGATGGAACGCTATCTGACCGCAGCCTTGTACAAGTTCGTCCACCTCGACGATTATGAGTCTCTCCGCGCTCCCCTACTCAACCAGTGTGATGCAGCCAGCGTCATCGGAAAGCTCATCCTCGCCTCGGAGGGCATTAACGGCACAATCTCCGGACCTCCGGAAGGTGTTCGAACAGTGCTTCGCTTCCTGAGAGACGATCCACGTTTAGGGAGTCTTGAACATAAGGAGTCCTGGACGGACGGCTATAACCCGATGGTGGGTATGAAGGTCCTCCTTCGTAAGGAGATCGTCACCATGGGGGTCGAAGGCGTAGATCCACTTGAACGTGTCGGCGAATATGTCGAACCACAGCTCTGGAACACGCTCATCGCTGAGCCCAACGTCCTGCTGATCGACACCCGCAACACCTACGAGACAAACATTGGCTCCTTCCATGGAGCGGTCCCTCCAGCCACTGAGACCTTCGCCGAGTTCCCCGCCTGGGTAGAGGAGAACCGGCCAGCTCTGGAAGAGGCGGGCAAGATCGCCATGTACTGTACCGGCGGAATTCGCTGCGAAAGAGCGACATCATACCTGCTCGCTCAAGGCTTTGAGAACGTCCTCCATCTCAAAGGAGGTGTCCTCAAGTACCTCGAAGAGATCCCCGAAGCAGAGTCGATGTGGCGCGGTGAATGCTTTGTCTTTGATGGACGCGTGAGCGTAGTACACGGGGTCAAACCGGGGAGCTACAGCCGGTGTCGTGGGTGTCGACATCCAATCAGGGAGATAGACAAGGCGTCGCCGCTCTTCGAAGACGGCGTCTGCTGTCCTCATTGTCACGATCGTATCACCACAGCGCAGAAGGAGCGGTTTAGAGAACGGAGGCGCCAAGTGTCATTGGCGACCGCTCGAGGAGAGTCTCACCTATTCGAGAACACGGGCTGCAACGAGAAGGATCGGCTCAAAGAACCATCGACGCCCTCCCCTCGGCCGCCAGAAGTAGACTAGTCCTCAGCCACGACTACGATGGCGTCGTCAGCCCCTAAGGTCACTAACTCATCCTTGGGTAACGAGAGACGAATGTCAGGGATTCTTCGGGAGATATCCCGATCTAATATCCCAATCACGGCCTCATTCCTGTTGAGACCTTCCTGCACTATCGCTCCGAATGGAACCGGGGTGTCCAACGAGACATAATCGCTCGCTAAGCGTAAATACATCTCCGAACCATCCGCCGTGAGCAACTCATCGAGGACACCTCCCAATTGAGGGTTCTCGGAGAGCTGAACCATCACGTTACTCACAAGCTCTTCGCTCGCGATGAAGTCGTCCTCTCGGCCGCGATTCGCTAAGGCCCGATTCCGCGCGTCAAGCAGCTCACTCGCGATGCCAATGGGCCGACCGGCGTTAGCGATGAGCTCCCTGAGGTGGACGAGAGTCAGGAGTGTTCGGCTGTCGGCGTCTTGAGCGTTCAGCCTGTCTCGATATGCGAGAACGACCACCTCATCTACGCTAAAGCGACCGAGCTCCGTGAGTTCAGAGCGACGACCTGTATTAAGAGGACCGGCGCTTATGGCCAGGTGCTCCAGTGATCTCAGGAACGCCTCCGAAGGACCATCGGTGTACACTGGATCATAGCCGACATGAAGGGAAGATCCGCGCGGTAAATGCTCATCAAGTTCAGTCAATAAAATTGGCGCCCACTCATGCCAACCGAGCACTAAGTATTTCTCGGGAGTCGGCTCATCGATGCTGGGCGCCGAGATGTGCTCCTGGCCATAGGTCATAGGGGTCGCCAATGGGTTTGCGATGTCCGAGTCATCCAGCGCGACGACGATCAGCTCATCACCCGCCTGTAAAACCTGGTCATTGGACGGGTTCAATTCGGGCACACCATCTTTGGGCACGAGACCGATGACAGCAGCGGCAGGAAACGACATCGCCGCGTCCCGATACGTCCTGCCCGTAAGGACATCGTCTCCATGAAAATATATCTCGCATCCTTCGAATGACAGGATCTCATCATAGACCAGGCTGAGACCCGGTTGCCGGGCAGCCTGTAGAAGCACTCGGGTGACGAGTTGAGCGGGTTCTACAATGCTGACATCACCGATTCGGGCGACAGCCTCACCGTTTTCATGGTCGCTCACCTCCGCGATCACGGGACACCGCTTACCGGTTTGCTCGGCGATCCGGTTCAAAGCGAGTGACCGCTTAAGGACCGCCGCGTCTCCATCCTCGCACTCCCCGGAGAACAAGAGAATTGATCGAGCCTTCTCCGGGCGAACTATCGCTAGATCTGCCAAATCACATGGATCCCCGCGCCGACATATGACCTCGGTAGTCATCATCTCAGGGACACGGTCAGCGAAGTACTCTTCCATCTCCACCTTGTCGCGATCCGCTAAGACCACCACCACCGCCCGCTGTCGACTCTCGTTGGCGATCACGAGCTCCTGCACCGCCGCGGCGATCTTACTGGACCACCCCAAGATGATCGTGTGGTCTTCCTCCAATACGAGTGAACGACCACGCCGCAGCTCTTCTAACTTGCCCTCGATGCCCGCAGTGAGCACACCGATGATGGTGCTCACGATCAGAACACCGAGGATGGCGACGCTCAACATCAGCGCGCGGTATGGCCAGCCAGCCTCTTCTACCGCTCCAGGGTCGAGAGCGACGTTCAGAGTCGTCCAAAACGATTCGATGTATCCATCCGACTGTTGACCTTCTGGATGAATCCCCATACTTAAGCCGACCGCGGCGAACGCCACCATCGCACCAGAGATGGCCGCTAACCAAAGCATCAGCCCGGCGGTACCACCGGCGATCGTCCTGTCAAATCGATACTGTAATCGAGCCCGTAAGCCTGGCTCATTAGACGAACCTACGTCCGACATCGCGTGCTCCCCCCAGAGTCCGTACAGATATATAGGATATGCGACATCAGGACGAACCGGTAGTCCAAAACAATCGCCACCGACGTCATAAAAGTTCGTCTTTTTGTCGGCACCGTTAGAATCCTTAGGCATCCCTAGAGACCTTCATCATCCTCCCCTCGAAATACCAGGTGGAGGCGATTATCTGACGACTCCACCCCGAGATGTTATGCTTGGCGCCACACGTATTTATCTTCGATAAGTAGGATTCATGTTTATCTTTAGACTACGTCTAGAGCCAGCTCACGTGATTGTGGCCTTCTTGCTCCTTTTCACCGGCCTCGGCTGCCAGTCCGACTCCAAACCCGGGCCCGATCTCGACGCTGACGGAATCTCGAGCCGACGCGACTGCGATGATCTAGACCCGACCATTGGGCGTCCACCTGAGGGATGCGCGCCAGGACAAGCATGTCGCTTTAACACGGACTGCGTCAGTGGAGTCTGTGGAGAAGGAATGGCTGGCGTATTGATCACCAGCTCTGGCCAATGCCTGCCTCCAAGCTGCGAAGATGAGGTTCAAAATGGAGATGAAGCGGACGTGGACTGCGGTGGGGAGTGCCCAATCGCGTGCCAAGCTGAGCAGAGCTGCTTAGCCGACGCCGACTGCGCCAGCGACCGCTGTGTGGATAGTCACTGTGGAGCACCATGCGAGAACCCCAGTTTCGCGGGGTCCGACTGCGATCGCTGCAGTAACCCAATATTCGACGGACCTAACTGCGATGACTGCGTAGATCGTCGATTCACTGGCCCCCTGTGTTTGGACTGTGCCGACCCTAAGTTTACCGGCAATAACTGTGAGTTCTGCAGCAACGATCGCTTCACTGGTGCCAATTGCGATGAGTGCATTAGTCGCTTCACGGGAGAGAACTGCGCTGAATGTGCTGATCCTCGTTGGTCCGGGGTAGAGTGCGATAGCTGCGCGGAAGGCTTCGAAGGCACCCGCTGCGACCAATGCTCTAACCCCCGCGCGACCGGAGAGTTGTGCGAGGGATGCGTCGAGGGCTTTACCGGAGACGACTGCACAGAGTGCGCTGATCCTCGCTTCGCTGGCGCCGATTGTGAAGAGTGCTCGGAGCGCTTCACCGGCCCTGACTGCTCCGAATGTGTGGACACACATTACACGGGTGCCCTCTGCGACCAATGCGCGCCTCCCTACGGCGGGG
>CALELH010000773.1 GCA_937902595.1 uncultured Myxococcales bacterium | reverse complement strand
GAGCGCAGGTGGCGCAGGTGGCGCAGGTGGCGCTGGGGCTGCGGGTGGCGCAGGTGGCGCAGGTGGCGCAGGTGGCATGATGATGGGCGAGTTCCCACAGCAAGCTATGGGGGCCTGTGAAGAGGGCCAGGGCTGCTATCTCTCGCGAGACGCGACGAAGTGCATGAGCGCAGGTATGAAGAGCGCCGGTGAGGCGTGTGACTCACCGAACGAATGCTCACCAGGGTTACACTGTCTGGTGGTCTGCACGGAGGTGTGCAGTCTAGACGGTGCTCATGCGCCCGCGTGCGGAGACTGCCCGAGCGGTGAGATCAACGACACCATCAGTCCGGACAATAACATTGGTCTTTGTCTCACGGAGACCATCCCTGCCCAGTGCAATATCTTCTCACAAGATGACTGTGGTGCAGGTGAGGGCTGTTACTCGGTTCGCGGTGGTCATGCCTGCATCAGCGCTGGCAATAAGCCGGAGGGCGCCGAATGTAGCTCAGGGAACGAATGTGTCCCAGGGGCAATGTGTATTAACGGTGCGTGTCTGCCCTACTGTCGAAACTCGGAGGACACACCCATGGAGCATCGCTGCGACACCAAGTGTCCTAATGAATTCCTTACTCTAAGACCTCAGATCTGGCAGCAGGGCGCGTGTACAAATGTCCAGCCAGCTAATCCGTGCGACTTTTGGCTGCAGGACTGTGAAGGCGGCCGGCGTTGTTTGCCCACGGTCTTGGGAGAGAGCTGTGTCCCTGCTCAGGGTATGTCTATGCTCGATCAGCCGTGTCAGGACCACGAGAACTGTGGGCCTGGTCTTGTCTGCCCGCGAGATGCTGGGGTGTGTAAGCAGGCTTGTAGCATCGAGCCTTTTGTCGATGGAGCCATGCCGATCATTTGCGCTGATGACTGTCCGAGCGGTGCTCCGGGGATGCCCATTGAGCCAGACAGTCGTATTGGATTCTGCCCCTGATATTTTGGTTTCCCTTGATTGGGATCGGAGCGACATTGTGACGCTTTGATCCCTTTCGGACTCCCCTGTCAGTAGAAACCCCTACAGACCTGATCGGATGATTTCTCGATCATGTGATGGGATTTCATTAGATTTACAGGAGTCTGGTATGACGCGGATGCCACCAGAAGTCGGTAACCTTGAGGTGAAGATGCATTCAGATACGCACATTGTGCGGCAGCGGTTTAGGGTCTCCTACGAGTATCCCGTTGCGTTCACTGAGGGACTCTTTACACCAGAGAACTCTCTTCTACTCAGTACGGTGACGGCATATGAACCCGAGCGGCAGCATCGCCTATTCTTCTGTATCGACAGTGGTGTCATGGACGCTTGGCCTGGCTTAATCACCGATATCCATCGGTACATACACAGCCACAGCGCATCGATGAGTCTGGCCTGCGAGCCAGTAATTATTCAGGGCGGAGAGGCCTGCAAGAACGATCCTCAGCTGGTGCAGGCGCTTCTCACGAAGTTCGCTGACGACGGTGTTGATCGACAATCTTTCGTCGTCGCGATCGGCGGTGGCGCTGTGCTGGACATGGTCGGATATGCTGCAGGGACGGCTCATCGAGGCATTCGCTTGATTCGCGTGCCGACGACGGTTCTCAGCCAAAATGATGCAGGCGTAGGGGTCAAGAATGGTGTCAATGCCTTCGGAAACAAGAACTTCCTAGGGACGTTCTGTCCGCCCTTCGCGGTGCTGAATGATGTTCGATTCATCGACACGCTTGAGGACCGAGACAAGCGAGCGGGTATGGCTGAAGCGGTTAAGGTCGCTTTGATTCGGGACGCACAGTTCTTCGAGTGGCTCTGCGAGCATAGCGCTGAGCTGGGGAGGTTTGAGCGGTCGGCGATGGCATACATGATCCGTCGTTGCGCTGAGCTTCACTTACAGCATATCGCGACGAGCGGCGATCCCTTCGAGTATGGGAGCGCTCGGCCTTTGGACTTTGGTCACTGGGCTGCTCACAAACTGGAGGTCCTTACGGATCACGCGCTCCGTCATGGCGAAGCGGTGGCCATCGGTATCGCGCTCGATAGCTGCTATTCCGTCGAGGCAGGTTTGCTGCCAGAAGAGGCGCTTGAGACCATCTGCGGTCTCTTCGATGATGTTGGCCTGGCGTGTACTCATGACCTTCTCGAGGCTTCAGGCGTCGATGGACGCCTCCTCATCGTCGCTGGGCTGGAGGAGTTCCGCCAGCATCTCGGCGGAGAACTCACCGTAACCATGCTGCGGAAACTTGGTGAGGGCGTCGAGGTTCACGAGATTGATGAGGGCTTGTTGCTTCGATCAATTGACCGTCTGATGCGTCGTGCCCGCGCTGCCTAATCGCGGATAGTCCCTCTGCTTCATTCCATTACTCGCTCTACCTTCAAGCTGCGTTGGACCATATCAGGTCCACGCCCATCTACGACTGTTCAAGACAGTAGCGGTGACCTCTGCTAGGCTACGGGCCAAGTAGCACACTGTGGGACCAAGAACGTGTCAGGAAAGCACCATAATGAGGCCTTCGTAGCGTTGGTGGACGCGAGCCGCGCGCGCGTCGAAGAGTTGACGGTACAAGAGGTCATCGCGATGACCGAGAGCGACGAAGAGTTCGTATTTGTTGATGTGCGCGAGGATCGAGAGTTCGCCGTGGACTTTTGTGCTGGAGCGCTGCACATCGGCAAGGGGGTCTTGGAGCGCGATATCGCCAAGCACGTGACCGACCTAGGTGCCCGAGTTGTCCTGTATTGTGGAGGTGGCTATCGCTCCGCTTTAGCGGCTGAGAGTCTTCAGAGAATGGGCTATATGAACGTGGCGTCCATGGATGGTGGCATCCGTGGTTGGCGCGCTGCCAATGGCCCAATACAGACCTCGGAGGGGACGTGAGTGTTCCCCACAAGAAGGGTGTACTTCTCGTCAATCTAGGAACACCCGATGGGACGAAGCCGTCTCAGGTGCGTCGCTATCTTCGCGAGTTTCTCAATGACCCGCGAGTGATAGACATCAACCCCATCGGCAAATGGTTGCTACTCAATCTAATCATATTGCCTTTTCGTCCTAAGCAGTCCGCAGAGGCGTATGAACAGGTCTGGACTGAGCGGGGCTCTCCACTCTTGTTTCACAGTCAGGACTTTTGTGATGGCCTGAGTGAGGCTGTGCCTGAATATGAGTTCGAGCTGGCGATGCGCTACGGAAGCCCGTCCATTAAGTCTGGCCTCGATTCATTGCGGGGGCGCGGCTGTGATGAGATCTTGGTTTTTCCCCTGTATCCCCACTATGCGGCGAGCTCGACCGGATCAAGTATTCAGGCTGTCTATGATGTTCTCGCGGAGGAATGGAATACGCCCGCTATCACCGTCGTACCCTCATTCTATGGTCATGACGCGTTTATTCGAGCGTTTAAGGATGTCGCTGCGCCTGTTGTCTCGGAGCAAAGCGCCGATCATGTCCTCTTCTCTTTTCATAGCCTCCCTGAACGGCACATCACCAAGAGCGATCCGACAGGGTGGTGCCAGATGGGCGAAGGCGGGTGCTGTGACACAATGAACGAGCGGAATCAGTATTGCTATCGCGCTCAGTGCATTGAGACTGCGCGACTGCTCGCCGAGGCGTTGCAGCTAGGGGCGGACAGCTGGTCGGTCGCTTTTCAGTCTAGGCTTACGCGGGATCCGTGGTTAACCCCGAACACTGAGTCAGCCATCGCCGACCTCGCTAAGAACGGAACTAAAAATCTGGCGGTCATGTGTCCTGCGTTTGTGGCAGATTGCCTCGAGACTTTAGAGGAGATCGCCATGCGAGGTGCCGAGATCTTCGAGGAGAATGGCGGAGGTACCCTGACACTGGTGCCTAGCTTGAACGCGCACCCGAGCTGGATAAAAGGTGCAGCGGAAATTGTACGAAGCCTTATTGGGCCTCATCGACCTCACCGAGCGATTACCGAGGAGGAGCGCTCTTAGTGTAGGGTGTCGCGGCCACCCACCGGTGGCTCAAGGACCTCTAGCAAGAGACGCCCAACATGCTGGCAGGACATCCTCAAGCGAGTCTGGACATTCACGCACTCTAGCATTCGTCTACGGAGCGCCCCGTCGGAACATGCGTGCGCTCCAAGAAGGTTTGTCAGCGCCGCTCCGTTCGGTGCCTGTCCCAAGATGAGATGCAGCGCCTCCCGAGCGCCTTCGGCTTGGTCGGCCAATTGACCCAACATCGATCGGAGGCGCTCTTCTAACGGATCTTCATCGCGCGTGTTTGTGTCAAAAAGGCGCTCAGCGTGAATCTCTCGGTAGTTCTTATCCGCTGGATGCTCCTCGATGAGTCGAATCCGACTAAACCCCCGAACTAGGATGTTCCACTTCTTGTCCTTCTTTCGTTCGGCCGCGATGACAGTGCCTACGCCCATGACGGGATAGACGGCCGGACGCCCCTGATAGTTCCCTTCGAAACCAGGCTTGAGCGTGGCGATGGCCATCGAGTGATCCGGGCGCTCCAGGACAGCCTTAACCATCTCTACGTACCGCGGTTCGAAGATGTGCAGTGGCAAGATCGCGTCAGGGAAGAGCTGCGCATCAGGAAGGGGAAAGATGGGCAGCCTTTCTAAGCTCTCATCTTGGACATCTGTTGGTATCTGCTCTTCAGACATACGCCCATATTAATAAGATCCCGACAATATGGATACGAAGATTTCGTCAGGCCGGGCCTGGAGGTGGATTTAGGCGGGATCTAGTCGCGACTAGCGGCGTGTTTTTTGGAATTTTCGACATAGTGTTTCCACGAGTACTCAATCCAGCTTTGTTCCCTCGGCCCGCATTCTCGAACGATCTGCATTGGGTTACCGCGAACGAAACTTCCGGGTGGGATCTGCTTACCAGGTGTGATCAGCGTACCTGCTCCAATAAAGCTACCCGCACCGATCGTGGCATTGTCCATGATGATCGAGCCCATCCCGATCAGGACGTCGTCTCCAATAGTGCAGCCGTGGAGAATACAATTGTGTCCGACCGTGACCCGGGCTCCAACGATCGTCTCAGAGACGCCGCCCGTCATGTGAACCGTGGTTCCATCTTGGATGTTGGAGTGATCACCAATCATAATCCGAGCGTCGTCGGCGCGGAGGGTTGTATTGGGCCAAATATTTACCTCATCACCTAGAGTAACCTGGCCGATGACAACGGCCGTTGGATGAACCCACGCAGAGGGAGAGACCGATGGATTATGGCCTTCAAATGATTCGATCATCACACTTTTTCCTTTTCAGCCCTTGCGCCCTAGCGTTCCGTCCTTAGATTTGCGCCGGTCGCATACCATAATTGTCCGTTGATTGGGAAAGAGAGAACCATGACATCCCCTCAAACAGAGACCCACGAATTCCGTTCCGAAGCTCGACAGTTGCTCGATCTGATGATCCACTCACTGTACTCCAACAAGGAGATTTTTCTTCGAGAGCTTATCTCTAATAGCTCCGATGCGCTCGATAAGCTTCGTTTTGAAGCGATCGAAAAGCCTGATCTCCTCTCAGACGAACGTCCCCTTGGCATTCAAATTGAGGCAGACACCGACGCCAGGACGCTGACGTTGTCCGACAATGGAATCGGGATGACTCGCCAGGAGGTGATTGACAACCTCGGGACAATCGCGCGTTCGGGCACCCGGGAATTCAGCGCTCACCTTGAGACTGTCGAGAACACAGGCGATGTAGACGCGCTGATCGGTCAGTTCGGCGTTGGGTTCTACTCTGCCTTCATGACGGCCGATGAGGTTACGGTGTTGACGCGGCACGCGACTGAGGAGGAAGCGACTCGTTGGTTCTCTACCGGTGACGGCCGATTTGATGTCAGTCCAGCCGAGCGCGCCGCGACCGGTACAACCGTGATCATGCATCTGCGTGACGCAGACCCTGAGAATG
>CALELH010000772.1 GCA_937902595.1 uncultured Myxococcales bacterium | reverse complement strand
TCATTGGTTCCGCTGCTTAGAACGGATTGTCGGGTCAGCACGTCAAAATCAGTGGTCTTCAGTTTTACTCGAACACCTTCGGCCAGCATGGAGCGCCGCCGCAGGCGACCGGCGACCGCGTCAGCCGCCGGCCCTAGGAGAGCGGCGATGTCATCGGTAGCGCTGATGTTTCCTTCGAGGGTCCTCTCCCAACCGACGCTCTTGGGTGGTCCAGGCGGAGTTACAGGGCGGTGGTCAATCCCCTGAGCGAGACGCTTAAGTTGGTCACCCAAGCGGCCCAACTTCCGAAGGTCTTGATCTGAAGCCCTGGCGACATCGCCGATGCTTTTCAGCCCAAGCGCTTCAACCCGCTGTGCCGTTTTCGGACCGACCCCCCACAACGCGCTGATGGGCAGCGGAGCGAGGAAGGCGGTGACCATGAATGGGTGAACAATTGTCAAACCATCTGGTTTCTGAAAGTCACTGGCGATCTTGGCGACGAACTTAGTGTTGGAGATTCCGACGGAGACGCGGAGTCCACTGGTCGCCTCGAGGACATCATCTTTGATCGCTCGGCCGATGGCCTCAGGTGAGGCGTAGCAGGTGGCTTGCTCGGTGACATCCATAAAGGCCTCGTCTAGGCTCAATGGCTGAACGATCGTGGCATATCGTCTGAAGACAGCCATAACGGTCTGTGAGATCTCACGGTATCGCTGCATTCGTGGTGGTACGATCACCAATTCGGGACATTTCTTTCGTGCTAACGCCATGGGCATAGCGCTCCGGACACCATAACGCCGCGCGATGTAATTCGCCGTCGCGACGACGCTTCTGGGAGAGCGGCCACCAATCGCAATGGGAAGGGGCGCGAGGCTCGGATCGTCGAGGATCTCGACCGCCGCGAAGAAGGCGTCCATGTCTGCATGTACGATAACCCGCTCCCACGGAGGATCTTCTCGGGAGGTCATGGTCGCTCTTGCGTTGGAGCGCAATCCGTCAGCTCAGCGATCCATCTGCTGACGAGGCCTGTTCCGACAGGATCGGCTCGGTGAGAGCCAAGAGGCGGCATTTGACCCTTAGTTCGGATCTGCATTCTCCTCAGGATCAGGCTATGTCCCGGGTCTCCAGGAGTCATGAGCGCAGCGTCAGGGATATCAACATCTCCTCGTTGAGGCGCGACATCGCAGATGTTCATGGCGGGCAACGGGGTCTCGTATCGGAGATCAATCTCTGCATCCGCTGGACCATCGGGTTGATGACAGGGAGCGCAGTTCGTATCGAGCAGGGCGCGGGTACGCACCGCGACGGGGGAGTCTTCATCGTCCAGCGAGGGATAGCCCTCGCCCCTAGGTACATCAGCCAACGGGGTGACTAGGCCTGCAGCGATGAGGGCGTCAAGCTGATTTAAGACGCCGGATTCATACTCTAAGTCGAAGTCTAGCTGTCTCTGTGTCAATCCTAGTGAGTATCCCTGGCGATCAATGTGGCAGTGGTCGCACTCTGAACGGGAGGGGATTGTCCATGGCCGCGGACCTTGTTCGCTCTCTAGAGTGACCTCTGTCCGGCCACGCAAAAGATCAGCGTCGCTCTGATCCTCACGCCAAAGATAACTGTATCCATTCCAACCACGGTCATCCCGCCGGATGATTCGAGTCTCTACCCGGCGCGTCTCTCCTGAGGAGGTCTCTTGCAGGAATGTCTTTAGGGTTACAGCCCCGATAGGGACGCTGATCGAGCCATCCGGGCCCAGCGTGCTTGATCGACCTGCGGGTAGGGCGATGGCTCTGCTCTTCTCGAGACCATCACTCCAGAGAGGTACTCGGACATCATATGGATAAACACCGGGGGCGAGCACGTAGGACGCGGTATCAGTGAAGCAGCCTGTCTCGCTCAATGTCTCGGGAATGGGAGGAACGTCATCTCTCGCTCTGCTCCGCTCGAAGCTCAGGATGCCTCGGTCAAAGGTGACCACGTACACCTCGCCTGTGGACGACTCTCCGAAGCTCGATATTCGTGAACGAGACAGGGCTAAGAGCGTCGGCTCGACCGCGTCAGAGGTGATATCCAGGGCCCACACTCGCCCTGTCTCGTAGTCCCCGAAGATGTATTGGCCCCAAAGCTCTGGAAGTCGGCCTCCTCGGTACACGAATCCACCGGTGATCGATTTACCTTCGTCGTGGCCGTATGTGTGGACGGGCGCAGCGTACTCTGCCGCGATGCATGGCTCTCGAAAGCAGATGTCACCTTCCATTTGATTCCAGCCATAGTTTTGGCCGCCGACAATGAGATCGATCTCCTCTCGAGCGTCTTGACCAACATCACCTGCCCAAAGAAGCCCGGTGCCGCGGTCGAATGACATCCTCCACACGTTTCTGAGCCCCCACGCCCAGATCTCTGGGGCTCCGGTGGGGCTCACCCCAGGCTGGCACCTCTCCGTAGCGAATGGGTTATCGGATGGGATGCCGTAGGGGGTCCCGCAACCCGGATCGGTGGTGTCTATGTCGATGCGTAGAATTGAACCTAGCAAGGTCTCCTGGTTCTGTCCGTGGCCAAACGGGTCGGCGGCAGCCCCACCGTCGCCTAAGGAGATATAGAGGTAGCCATCAGGTCCGAATCTCAGATCCCCTCCGTTATGGTTTCCGAAGGGTTGCTGCACCTCAAGAATGACGCGCTCCGAGGTCGGATCAACCGTCAATGGGTCAGCGACGTTTCGGCTGTATTCCGAGATCACGACCCGTCGGGGGTTGCTCATTGAATAGAAGACGAATAGACGTCCATTCTCCTGATAGCTGGGATGGAACGCGAGCCCGAGCAGCCCTTCTTCGTTATTGTCTCTGTAGACAGATCTCTCGAAGAAGACCCGGGCGTTTTCGGGAGCGTCGACGTCAAAGGCGATAATCTGTCCGGACTGCTCCACGACGAAGTGAGTTTGTTCGTCTCCCGGGGAGTGTCCAAACCAGAGCGGCCTGTTGATTGTTAGCTCCGGAAAACTAGGCACGAGAATCATGTTTCCCACTGGAGGCGCGGGCGGGATTGTGCACGTCTGAACATTTGGTCTTGGGCCAAAAGGATGCTGAGCACCGCCTTGTTCAGAGCCTCCATTTGATAAGGTTGGAGACGGGACTCCATCAGCACCGGCGCAGGCAGTGAGCAGGATCAGTAGAGAGAGGTACACATTTCGAACGCCAGAAAGCACCTAGCTCTCCAGGCCCAAGGGCCTCTCAAGAGGGGCGGGATGCCCAGGCGGCGGAAGGTTCAATGTTGGGCGCGCGGCGCCTCTGAGGGCTGGCCCTGATTGATTGTATTTGAGACCGAGAATACGACGTATCGCTGTCCTCGTTTTCTTGGAGAGGTATGAGCTCATGAAGGGTATGGCGTCCGTTGGATCCAGGTAGGGATTCTTCAGTCCGCCCATTGAGATCAGGATAAGGGCTTGCTCAGCGACGCTCACCGGACACCCGGCGATTCGTACGTAGTCCTGTTTCTTGAGCACTCTCAGTTTACGCTTAACCTCCAGCATCTTCAGAAAGATGTCCTGGTCCTTAGCGTCCAATGGGTTCTTATCTGAGCGGTCTACGTAGATGGACTCTAACTGCACCAGTTCATCCCCAAAGCGGCCCTCAAACTTCGTACAGTCTCCGATGAAGATGACCTTCTCACCTGGGCCCGGCTGGATTGGTCCATCGTGCTCGCCGAAGACCACATGCATAGTCGGGAGCTTTTGATCCGTGTGACTGTCGTACAGACGAAGGATCTCGATCGCCTCTTGCAGAGCGCCGGGGCACCCTCCCCAACAATAGTCGTGGCCACCGTCTGATGGCGGCTTACCACCATAGGCCTGGATGTTTGAGCCCTTAAAGTATTCTTCGACCCGAATCAGACCCACCTCAAAGCCCATCGCCCGCTCTTTTGCCTCATCCAGAGAGGTGCTCCCTACGATGTTTATCTCGGAGAGGTCTACGGGACCGAAACCACGCTCGTAGGCCATACGGATATGGTCCACGCTGAGGGGGTCGACGCCTATGATGTGACAGCAGACGGCGTCAAAGGCGACCTGGTTGTCGCCCATAAGGACCAGACCTAGGTCATAGGGGACCGGGGTCAGCATGCGCCCCTCTCCACCGATTATGGCGTCCATCGCGATGAATTGGGGCTGTACGATGTATTGGAGGTCGGCCACCTTCTCGTTGAGACGATGGTCATGATCGACGAGACGATGCCGATCATCCTGGATCCCGATGTAGTTCTTCATACTGAAGGTGACGGTCGTCCAGGGGTGAGCCTTAAACTTCGGACAATTAACAAAGAAATCAGCTTGAGCGACGGGAGACGGCGTATAGAAGGAGTCTCTTAGTCGACTGTCGTGGTAGAGCGGGACTTCGAGTTGACTCGTCTCATCAAAATGATGAAAGCGGACGTCGCCCACTCGTCGACCCATTCGGTAATAGTCGGCACCTTTAAAAGCGAACCGAGTGGGAACCGTGATGCCACAGCGTTCACCCACGGCGAGCTCGGTGAGCGGCGCTTCAGTGCGATCTTTGAGGGCGTTTAGGACGCCCTCAAGAAACTCGGGCCGGGTATAGGCGTGCGGGAAATGGCGGCCGGAAGCGACGCAATTGGGCTTCACCAAAGTGCGTCCGTGTGGCCTCAGGTTGAGGGTCTCCAGTCCGCCCCGGACGATTCGCCGGATTCGTTCGGCGTCGTAGTCAGCGCATGGCTCGATGATGACAGTTGGTTTCATATCAAGAAGACAATACCGGTCACTGGATAGCCACGTCTAGATCATCCCGTTTTCACTGCGACATCTGGTTGCAGTTCACACAAAAAGTTGGCCCCCCGAGTGTTCCCGGGGGGCCGATGGTTTCAGGGGCCCAGTCCGTTGCCCCGAGAAACCCGCTCCAGACGGCCGGGCAAGCCTCCTGTCGCGTGTCCGACAACCGATAACGGCCGCCGGACGGGTTTTCCCAAAGGAGATGGGCAATCCCCTTCGAGGTGGGCGGTGACATTCAGTCACCGCCGTGCGGGTCTTGGTCGGGCAAACCAGACCGCGCAGCGAGTGGCCATAAGGAGACCACTCGCCTGGGAGAGTGAATTCCCCCAGAGACACGAGCAATCAGACGTCCAGAGGAGGCCGTCATCTCGCCGCATAAGTTTTTTTGATGTTCCCCGAATTTTATACCATGGTTTAAGTTTTTGGTCAATCCGTCCGGCCGGCCCTGTGAGCCGCATTATCTTTTAATAACAATGGTTTACAGGTTTGTTTGTGGAGGCTTTTCCAGCGGTAGCTGTGATTGGAGAGTCGCCCGTGAGCGTGATCCCTTGTCTTGGACCTAACCGGGGCCAAGACACCTCATGATGAAGCGCCCTGCTGCTGGGGGTAATACTCCCTAGACCGGGCAGAGTTGAGGAGGGAGGAGGCGAGACGGGCGCTGGCACGCCGCATGCTTAATTAGGGTGCCCTATGCTAAACCCACGGTCAGGATTAATCGATGCAACAGCGAAACCCGATGGTTCTGTGATGGAAGTTCCGATCCTTCCAGTCACCATCTTGGTTGCAGGTCAATCCACCCCCCAAGACGGTCTCATAGCTTCCACCACGAACCGCGCGGAGGTTACCGAGGGATTGGGAGATCCACTCCTTGAGGTTTCCCGACTGATCATAGACGTCGTTACGTTGGCACGCGGCCACGGAACCGCAGGCCAGGACCTCGTCCTGATTACCCGCTTCATCGGGGTTCGCGTCATACACTCCACCGTTGCAGTTCTGGGAGCGGAAGCTGGGCCCATAGGGGAAGTCCTGATTGCTTGGACCACCGCACGCAGCGGCCCACTCGACCTCGGAGCAAAGCCTCGCGTTAGCGGCCTCACAGGCATCACTGGCTTCCCGCCAAGTGACATCCGACCAGGGCAAGACGCCTGGACGGGAGCATGCGCGACCTTCAAGGTAGCTGGTGATGTCATCATCGGGGGTTGGGTCTCTGCCCGGGGCGTTCGCCGTGGCCCCTGGACGACTCGCCTCATAGGCGAAGATCGTCACGCCGCCGACTTGAACCACTGCGTCGACGAAGTCCTCATCTGCGACGCCATCACAATCTTCATCAACGCCATCACAGCTCGTGTCTTCATTGGTCTGAGGTCGAGCGGGCTCCGCGGAGCACTCTACCCCAGCGCCATCAGGGTTACATCGAGTGACTCCGTTGACCTGGCAGACCCCGAGACCCGCCACACATGGGCGCGGTTGCCGAGCTGCTCCAGGGAGGAAGAGCGCGTCATCAAAGTCTTCATCGGCGCGTCCATCACAGTCATTGTCGATTTCGTCGCATCGACCGTCCTCATTACCTCGCTGCCAGCTGGGGCCGCGCGCGCAGCGGAAACCATTTTGACCATCGCACATAGGGGCATGTTGCCTGTGAACGCAGCGCCTCCTCG
>CALELH010000771.1 GCA_937902595.1 uncultured Myxococcales bacterium | reverse complement strand
TCCTGACCCAACGAATGGCTCAGCTACGTGCTCTAGTAAAGCGGGCTCCAGGTCAGCCGAACCGTCCCGTCAAAGAGCTAGAGAGAGCCTTCGCGCGAACGAAGTCCGGGGGTCTCTACGGTCGCGACGACGTGGGTCATCGCGGTGGTGAAGCTGTAGCCGCTCTAAGCGGCCATTCGGCGCGCTCCGCGACACGGCTGGGGCGAGCTCGACCGTCAGCCCCAGCACGGAGGAAAGGGACCGTAACCTATAGCTTTGAGGAAGCCCCTGTCGACGGCGACATGGCCGCCGCTATACCTCCCGAGATGACTGGCAAGATGCCTCTCGCGCTCTTCGCACGGCAAGGTCCACGGCGCCGGACCCTGTCTGACGGAACCCTACCAGCGATGCTAGCCGGTGGTCTGGATTACGTCTTCGAGGTACCACAACGAATGACGGTCCCCAGCGGCGGTCAGGCCATCCGTGCCCCCTACGATGCGCAAAAATATAAGGTGGCTACTCACTACGAAGCCACACCAGCGCTTGAGACCATCGCCTATCTCAAGGCCGCTGTGCTCTATACCAGCAAGCGCCCTATCCTGGGTGGCCCTGCCAACATCTTCATAAACGGGCGCTTCACTGGAACCACGGCGCTGCGTACGACAGGCCCCAACAGCCGGCTACACCTGCCACTAGGTGCCGACGAAGACATCCGACTGGTCCGCACCATGGTGCCGTCATCAAAGACCGAAGGAATCTTTAAGACAGAGGATGTAACTCGATATTCGGTGACCGTCGAGGTGGGCAATTACAAGCGACGCCCAATCTCTATCCGGCTCTTTGATCAAGTGCCCAAGACAGATAACGAGGACATCAAGATCCAAAGTATCCGACTACCCAAAGGGACCAAAATGGACGGCGATGGGGTCTTTAGCCATCGCCTGAAGCTGAAGGCCGGCGAGACCAAGACGATGGTCTTCTCTTACGAAATACGCAGACCCAAGGACTGGAGACTCAACCAATGAGAACCCTATTTATCCTCTTAACTATCTGTACCAGCACACCGGCGTTCGCCGGCTCTATCGAGAAGGTTATTGTGTTCTCAGACCGCGCCGAGGTGACGCGAACCTCCAGAGCAAAATGCTCTGGTGGCACAGCATCAGTACGGTTCACGAACCTCCCAGCCGGTCTAAATGACCGGACCCTTAGAGCCGAAACATCAGGGGGCGCCACGGCCATTGGTACGTCATCCCAGACCGAGACCCTCGACGCTGTACCCGACGCCCGACTGGCCGCGCTCCGAGAACAATTGGCGAACCTCGAAGGCCAGCTAAGGCAAGTCCACGCTGATCGCGCCATGTCCCAGGAGCGCCAGGCAACCGCCGACGCCTACCGGTCATATTTCGCTGGAGTCATCAAGGAGGACATGCGGAGCAAAAATCCCGACACCAAAGTCTGGACAAAGGCCATGAAGGCCCTTCGTTCAGAGGCGGACGGTCATCTCAAGGCGGCGTCATCACTCAGCCGCACCCAGAGGCAGCTAGAGCGAAAGAAGAAGGCGATCACCCTCCGTATTGGACACTTCAGCGCCCACAACAGTCGGACCGTTAAGATAGTCGACGTCTCCGTCAAATGTGGATCCAACTCATCACCACGAGTTCGTTTGTCCTACGTGGTTCCAGGAGCCACCTGGCGGCCGGAGTATGACTTTCGCTTTAAGGTCGGCGGCCGGAATAAGACGGGCCTGGGCACAGCATCTCTGACCGTAGGGGCGCTCATTCAGCAGTCTACAGGTGAAGATTGGGATGATGCGCAGATCGTCCTCTCAACCGCAAAGCCTCAGCTGGGCAGCACCGCGCCCATGCCTGGTAAGATTATGGTCACAGGTCGAAAGGACGGTGATAAACGGACCCTAGTTCAGGCGACAGAGAAACGGGAAAAGCTCAAGAAGTCGAGTGGTCCTAAGGTGGGTCAGGTGAGCGGGGCCGAGCTCGATGATGGCGGCCAGTCCTTTGTCTTAAGGCTGCCTAGAAAGGTGAGCATCAAGAACGATGGCCGCCCCTATTGGGTACCCGTAGACCGTCGCACCCTCAAAGCCCGATCAAAGCTAGTCGCCTCTCCTCTAGTGTCCGCCTATGTCCATCAGGTAGCGGAACTCGAAAATCCGGCTCCATACCCGCTCTTGGTCGGCAAGATGCACATCTACCGCGCTGGTACCTACATAGGCGAGACGGCTCTCAATTATACGGCCCCCGGTGAGCCGATGGAGATCTCCCTTGGCCTAGACGAAGAAGTCCGGGTAAAGCGCACTCCGCTGAAGAAGCTCAATCGAAGCGCCAGCTTCCTCTCATCTATCAAACACATCGAGCATGGGTATCGGGTCGAGCTGGAGAATCGCTCAGGCGTCCCAGTCAAGGTTGAGCTCCGCGAGAGGGTCCCTGTGAGCAAGATCGAGGATGTCCGCGTGGATGTCCTCAAGAAGTCCTCTCCCGGTTACAGCCTTGATCGCCACCGAGGCCTCCTAAACTGGGAGGTGGCGCTCAAGAGAAACGAGACGGTAAAACGAGATCTGTTCTTTACCATCCATCTCCCCGATGGTTGGAAAATCGGGCGATGATGTAACACTGAAGCAGCCATGCGTGCAGAGAGTCTCGGTACCCTTGAATTCCCCGGAGTACACGAGGCTCTCGCACAATGAACACATCCCGATCTTGGCTCATCCTCACGACAGGTCTTCTGGAATTTGGCTGCGATGAGACCCTCGATCAACGCCAGGCGTCCATATCCCAAGGCGGCGCCACCTATAAGGACTTGGTGAGCCGCAGAAACAGAAATATTGACCGTGTTTCGTTCATTGGTTCAGTAGAGTAAGACTCTAACCGGGCGTCACTTCGACACCTGGATAGCCCTCGATGTAGATCACTCTCTAAGGAGTCCAAATGCTTACGCAACAGCAGCGCCAATTGATCTTGAGTGGTGCCATCCAAAAGGTGAGCGTCAAAGACTTTGGGCTTAGAGGTCGAGCAGAGGTCTATCTGCTCGACTCGGCCTGTGTGTGGCTGATCACGCGCTCATCACGCTTCTTAGGAAAAGACGCCGAGACCTTCGTCACTATCTTGGAGGCTGCCTCCACCCATGAAGAACGCCCATTGACGGGGTGCATCCTGATTGAAAAGGCGCCCGTATGCTCTAAAGCGCGACGCTGGCTGGAGGACAAGGACATCTCCCTCGAGACCCTCTATTCATGACGGAGGAGCGACGCAGGAAACCCGGAAGGCAGAGCTAAAATTATCAGAATTGTGGCTTTGATAGCCCCCTTTTGACCGAAGCTCTTCGGAACGCTCAAGCATATGCCGGTCCACTTCCAGGCGGGCGTCATAATCAGCGGCCACGCCTAAAGCCGGCCCTACCTCCTCGGCCAAACGGGATCAAGCGCAAGGACCTTAAACGCCTATCAACGAAGGCGATCATTCCAGTCATCCCGGGTGATCGCGCAGACCACAGCGTCCCGTGGTTCATCGATCCGAGCCAAGCCGTAGCGTTGCACCGATTCACGCCGATACCCCGCCTTCTCCTGAGTACGCGCCGAGGCGACATTCTCGGGAAAGGAAAGAGCAAAAATACGCATTAGCCGGGGATCACGACGAAAGGCAAAGTCGGTCAAAGCGGTCAACGCTCGACTACAGATACCCTGGCCCCAGTACGGGCGACCAATCCAAAATCCGACCTCGTGCACATGAGCGAACTCCGTTCGCCGAAGGTCCATCACCCCGACCAACACG
>CALELH010000770.1 GCA_937902595.1 uncultured Myxococcales bacterium | reverse complement strand
GCCTCGCTGCCAATGTGACGAAAACCCAGTCTGCCCGGCGGATGACGCGGTCTGCGATCGTTTCTGCGCGGACGGAGACATGCCGATGATTCCAGACGGCTGCCGACCACCTCGGTGTGTATGCGATGGGCCTGAGTGTCCAGCGGATGACGCGGTGTGCGACCGGTTCTGCGAGAGCGGCGAGCTCCCCGCTCTACCGGACGGATGTCGCCCACCTCGCTGTGAGTGCGACCAGCCCGAGCCTGATGACTGTAAGTTAGCGGGTGGGATCTGTCGCGATGGCGCGGCGGGCTGTGAGGATGGTGAGGATCGTGTTCGCACTGCCTGCGCTGATGATGGCCAGGCCTGCTGCGTGCCTGCAGCTCCTGAGTGTCCGCCAGATGACGCGGTCTGCGGCCGCTTCTGTGCGGGCGGAGAGATGCCGATGCTGCCCAATGGCTGCGCGCCACCTCGCTGTGAGTGCGGCGGACCAGAGTGTCCACCGGATGACGCGGTCTGTGAGCGTTTCTGTGTTGGCGGTGAGCGTCCGGCTCTGCCAGATGGGTGTCGTCCACCACGATGCGACTGCGGTGAGGATCCTGTCTGTCCAGCGGATGACGCGGTGTGTGGTCGCTTCTGTGAGAGCGGCGAGCTGCCCGCCCTGCCGGATGGCTGTCGGCCACCGCGCTGTGATTGTGGCGTCGATCCTGTCTGTCCACCGGATGACGCGGTCTGTGGGCGCTTCTGCGTCAGCGGTGAGCGACCAGATCTACCCGAGGGGTGTATACCACCGAGATGTGATTGTGGTGAGCCTGAGTGTCCGGCGGCTGACGCGGTCTGCGAGCGGTTCTGCGCCTTCGATGAGATGCCCGTCCTCCCCGACGGGTGTCGTCCACCTCGCTGCGACTGTGGCGGTGGAGATGACGCGTGTCCGGGGCCAAATCCCCAGGGCTGCCGCGACGACGCCCAGTGTGGTGATGGTGAGCGCTGTGTTCGCGAGGAGGACCAGTGCTTCGCGTCGTCCTGTCGTTGTGACGAAGAGGCCGGCTCGTGGTTCTGTACACGGGACTGCGTAGGTCATTGTGTGGAGGCGGGCCCTGAGTGCCCGCCAGACGACGCGTTCTGTGGGCGCCTATGTGTGGCCGGCGAGATGATCGATCTCCCCGACGGCTGCCGCCCGCCACGCTGCGAGTGTGGTGAGCCAGAGTGCCCGGCCGATGATGTCGTCTGTCGCCGCGCGTGTGCTGGTGGAGAGATGCCGGTGTTGCCCGATGGCTGTCGACCACCTCGTTGTGTCTGTGAGGAGCCGGACTGCCCGCCTGGCGACGCGGTCTGTGACCGCATGTGCGCTGGTGGAGAGATGCCTGAGTTGCCGGAGGGCTGTCCGATACCTCGCTGCGCGTGCGAGGGCCCTGACTGCCCGGCCGATGACGCGGTCTGTGGTCGGTTCTGTGCCTCTGGTGAGCTCCCTGAGTTACCCGACGATTGTCGCCCACCGCGCTGCGATTGCGAGGGCCCAGCCCCCGATGACTGCAGGATCGCTGGTGGAATCTGTCGGGATGAGGCGACAGGGTGCGAGGATGGCGAGGACCGGATCCGCTCAGCCTGTGCAGAAGATGGCCAGGCCTGCTGCGTCCGCGCGGCGCCTGAGTGTCCTCCTGATGACGCGGTGTGTGGTCGATTCTGTCAGGGCGGCGAGATGCCAGCGCTCCCCGATGGGTGTGCGATGCCTCGCTGTGTCTGTGAAGAACCTGACTGCCCTGCGGTGGACGCCATCTGTGGTCGCTTCTGTGCTACGGGCGAGATGCCCGCCATCCCACAGGGCTGCGCGGTCCCGCGTTGTCTCTGCGATCAACCAGAGTGCCCGGCTGATGACGAGATCTGCGGTCGAGCGTGTGCCTCTGGAGAGATGCCTGAGCTGCCCGCTGGTTGTGCCCCACCGCGGTGCATCTGCGACGCGCCTGACTGCCCAGCGGCTGACGCGGTGTGTGCTCGGTTCTGCGACTCTGGTGATATGCCTGCCCTTCCGGTCGGGTGTGCGCCGCCGCGCTGTGAGTGCGGTGGTGGCGAGGAGCCAACGTGTGCGGAGCGCTGTGACAACGCCGCGCGCGCGGACTTCCTCGATTGTCGTGCCTCGGGCGAGGCTCTTGACGTGTGCCAGGAGGTGGCGGCCATCGCTATCGACACTTGTCTTGAGCGCTGCGAAGGAGGAGAGGGGAACGCTGGCTGCGTTGAAGACCGTGACTGCGGCGCGGCGCGTTGGTGCCGAGCCATGGAGAACGATCCTGCTCGAGAGTGCGTACCCTTTCAGAGGGAGGGCGAGCGCTGCGGTGGGTTCGTTCCTGCTCACATGATGTTGCGCTGTTCGCCAGGCTTTGTCTGTGGAGACATCCCTCCCAATCTGCCTGACGCCCCTGGTATCTGTTTACCAGCGGACGCAGGGGGAGAGCCCATCGACGGGGCCGACTGCCTGCCGAGGCGACCTGACGGACAAGACTGCAGCGAGGAAGAGGTGCTACGTCAGTGTCTCGACCGACGGATTGACCCGCTGCTCTGCCGTGGTGCACTGCCTGACTTGATAGAGCAGTGCAATGCACTGCTCTGCGAAGAGGAAGAGCGTGAGGACGATGGGGCGCCTGAGGTCCCAGACCGCGCCCGCTGAGATGTCCGAGCGGCTTTGGGGTCCTACGTGAGTTCGCTCACGAGGGCCTTAAAGCGCTTAAGGTCGGCCTCGACCTGGTCTAGAGACGCGTTCCAGAAGTGGGGCTTCGTTAAATCCACACCTAAGCTATCCATCGCGACCACCTCAACGGAGTCGCTCCCAGTCTGCTCCAAGAGCGCCGTGAGTCGCGGTTGAAAGACATCGGGTCCCTCGCGACGAGCTTCGGCCAACACCCCTGTGCTGAAGAGATACCCGAAGGTGTAGGGGAAGTTGTAGAAGCTGATGCCCGTCAAGAAGAAGTGGAGCTTCGAGGCCCAAAACCAAGGGTCGGTCTCCTCAGGATTGAGGGCGCTGCCATAGACCGATAGCTGGGTCTCGTGCATTAGGTCACACAGCTCGGAGGCGCTGACCGTTCCGTCCTGGCGCCGCCGGTAAAACGCGTCTTCGAACTCGAAGCGCATCGGGATGTTAAGCATGTAGATCGCGGCGCTGTGGAGCCGTTTTTCCAGGACCTGTAGGCGCAAGGTGGGGCTGCTCTCGGGATCATTGAGCAGCACGTCGCCCACCAATGTCTCCGCCAGGATTGAGGCGGTCTCTGCGAGTGATGCGGGGTAGCGACACGCCCAGCTTCGCATACCGGCCATGATTGCGTGATGGTAGGCATGGCCCAGCTCATGGGCGAGGGTGACCACGTCTCCCAACGTCCCACGAAACGTCATGAAGACTCGAGCGGTCTGGTCCAGCTTGCTCCCCGTACAATAGGCGCCGGACCGCTTGCCTCTGCGCGCTTCGGCCTCGACGCGCTGAGTCTCAAACATCTCCAGCGCGAAAGACTTTAGGTCTGGGTGGTAGGCGTCGAAGGCCCGCAGGACCAAGTCGCGCGCCTCTTCCCAGGAGTATGTTGTGTCCTCACCTAAATCCAGTGGGGCGCCGAGGTCCCTAAAGGAGATGGTCTCGGCACCGAGAAGTTGGGCTTTCAACTGTAGGTATTCCTGGGCCAGGCCTCGGCGCGACTTCACGGTGTCGAGCATGGCGTCGAGGGACGAACGCGTCATGCCCTCAGAGAAGACCGACTCGCCCAGTACATCATCGGTCCCGCGCCAACGCTGGAGGGTAATCCGTCGGCCAGCGATGGAGTTGAGGGTCCGCGCGAGTATCTCAGCCTCCTCTGCGAGGGCGGCGTTGCTCTGGGCAAAGGCCTCAGCGCGTACGGATGGATCAGGGTCCTGCAGGAGGCTGCGTCGCCAGGCCAGAGGGGTGGACTCTCCCTTTAGGTCGAACTCGAGGCTACCGGTGATGTCATTGTAGAGGTGGCCCCAGCTATGGAAGCCGTCGACGGCGAGATCGCTGGCGAGCTGCTCCATCTCAGGGGCCATCCGCCGCGCCACTCGGGCTCGCATCCGCTTTAGCGGGTAGCGAAGGTCTTGGTGCGCCTCAAGGGACGAGAACGCGGCAAACACCTCATCCGTACACTGACCAATCTGCGCTTCGAGCTGCGTCGAGAGCGACCTAAACTTGGCGCCGAGTATGCCGGCAGCGCCGTCTTCTCGCTTGGCGTCCGCGTTCGTGGCGTCCGTTGAGGTTAAACAACGTATATAGGTCCAGATATGGTGGAAGCGCACTTCAGCGTTCTCAAGGCGCGCGAGCAGCTCCGCCCATGTCGTGATGGTGTCTGCGCTGAGAGGTTGAGCGCCCGCGAAGGCTGTGGCCAACTCATCTGCGTCTTCGACGCTCGTGGCGAAGGCTGTTCGATACTCTTCGGTCCCTAGGCCGGTAAACCAGGGGGTTAGATCCCATCTGGGGGCGTTCATACTCATGGCGTCCTCGCGTTGGCTGTGCGCGTTTGATCTACCATTGCCTGGAGTCGACCGCGAGGACGCCATCACCCCAACAGGGCTTAGGAGATATTTAGGTTGAACAGCTTCTTGCCAATCCGCATGGATGGGGGCGGATCACGGTCCACCCTATAGACGTCGCCATCACCATCGATCCAGTAGTTGGTCCCGTCTGGGGTGTTTAAGCAACATCGCCGCTTGTACGTACTTGCGCGCGCTCGAGCGAGGGTCAGGGCCGTCGCCTCATCAATGCCTCGCGGCAGCGCTTGCCGGGGATAGACAGCTGCCATCATGCGAATGACGAGGTAGAAGTTTCGATCCAGAGCCCGTCGCTCCAGG
Source organism: uncultured Myxococcales bacterium (assembly GCA_937902595.1). Classification (GTDB taxonomy): domain Bacteria; phylum Myxococcota_A; class Bradymonadia; order UBA7976; family UBA1532; genus UBA1532. Next base: position 381 of record CALELH010000770.1, on the reverse strand, counting down.
CGCACCGTCCGGCAGATGTTCAGATCTTCCAGGATCACTTGGGCGACCTTCTCGAGCTTTAGGCCTGTCGCGTCTGCGATGCGCTGTGGTTGATCACCGGTAGGACTGGCCACCCCGGCTAGCCATCCGGTGAGACGTTGATGCCCCTTTGACAGGTTCTGATACCCCATCTTCTTGACGAAGTCGGCGCGGCTTAGCCCCTGACGTTTTAGGGACTGACGAATTAGCTTGGAGAGATTGGTCTCCATCTTGACCTCCTTGCCTCCGCAGAGGCGTTCTGGAGGTGATCGGGCAAGACCCCTCACCGAACACAGAGACACCCGTCCCATACGGGTAGGTCACGGCGTTCGGATCAATGGGGAGGTTCGGGGACGTCTTCGT